>DASSHR010000378.1:0-11229 GCA_035692745.1 Candidatus Limnocylindrales bacterium
TGTGGGCGGGTTGGCCTTTCTACGTGGGTGCCTGGAAGGCCCTGCGGCACCGCACCACGGACATGAACACGCTGATCGCGGTCGGGACGACCGCCGCGTATGGCTATTCGCTGGCCACGATCGCCGCGCCCGACTTCTTCCGGGCGGCCGGGCTCGGGATGGGCGAGGCCGCGCTGCCGCTGTACTTCGACACGGCGGCCGCGATCACCACCCTGATCCTCCTCGGCAGGTACCTCGAAGCGCGCGCCCGAAGCCGGACCTCAGATGCCATCCGGCGCCTCGTCAACCTGGCGCCGCGGACCGCGCGCGTCCTGCGCAACGGCGTCGAGATCGACGTCCCGATCGCTGATGTGTGCGCCGGCGACCTGGTTCGAGTTCGACCCGGGGAGACGGTCGCCGTGGACGGCGTCGTCGTCGCCGGTGCCTCGGGCGTGGACGAGAGCATGGTCACGGGCGAGAGCCTGCCGGTGTCCAAGCGTGTGGACGATGGCGTCATCGGCGGCACGTTGAACGGGACGGGGACGCTCACCTTCCGCGCGACGCGGGTGGGGGCCGACACCGTCCTGGCCCGGATCGTGCGGCTCGTCTCCGAGGCGCAGGGCTCCCGTGCGCCGATCCAGCGGCTCGCCGATGCGGTCACCGGCTGGTTCGTGCCGGCCGTGCTCGTGCTCGCCGCCATCACCTTCGTCGTGTGGCTGGTCGCCGGTCCCGAGCCTGCCCTCAACCTCGCGCTGCTGAACACCGTCGGCGTGCTGATCATCGCCTGCCCGTGCGCGCTGGGGCTGGCGACGCCGACCTCGATCATGGTCGGCACGGGCAAGGGCGCGGAGGCCGGGATCCTGTTCCGCGACGCCGACGCGCTCGAGCGGCTCGGCAAGGTGCGTGAGGTCGTGCTGGACAAGACGGGCACGCTGACCGAGGGCCGCCCGCGCGTGACCGACGTGCTCCCGGCGACCGGCGGGACGTTCGACGGCGATGCCCTGCTCGCGCTCGTCGCGGCAGCCGAACGCGGCTCCGAGCACCCGCTCGCCGAGGCCATCGTGCGCGAGGCAGTCGAGGCTCGCAGCCTGGCGCTGGCGACCGCCCAGGGCTTCGAGGCGACGCCGGGCGGCGGCGTGGCGGCGACCGTCGACGGGCGTCGGGTGCTCGTCGGGCGGCCGGGGTTCCTGCAGGCTGCGGCCGTGGACACGAGCTCGCTCGAAGCGAGCGGCATCGCGCTGGCGGCACGGGGCCGGACCCCGGTGTTCGTCGCGATCGACGGCGCGCCGGCCGGCGTGCTCGGGATCGCGGACACGCTGAAGCCGGGCTCCGCGGACGCCGTCGCGGCGCTTCGCGCCATCGGCCTTCGGGTGACGATGCTCAGCGGCGACAACCCGCGCACCGCGGATGCGATCGCGCGCTCCGTCGGGATCGACCACGTCGTCGCGGATGTCCGCCCGGAGGGCAAGGCCGCCGCGATCGAGGCGCTGCAGCGCGATGGGCGTGCCGTGGCGATGGTCGGCGATGGGATCAACGACGCGCCGGCGCTCGCGGCCGCCGACGTCGGCGTCGCGATGGGGACCGGAACGGACGTGGCGATGGAGGCGGCCGGCGTGACGCTGATGTCGGGCGACCTGCGCGGGCTCGTCAGCGCGATCGGCCTCTCGAACGCGACGATGCGGAACATCCGCCAGAACCTGTTCTGGGCGTTCGCGTACAACGTCGTGCTGATCCCCGTCGCGATGGGCGTGCTCTACCCGTTCACCGGGATCACGCTCGATCCGATCCTCGCCGCGGCCGCGATGGCCCTCAGCTCCGTGACGGTCGTCTCGAACGCGCTTCGCCTCCGCGGGTACGTGCTGGCCAGGCCCGTGCCGCGCGCGCGGTCCGCGGCCGCCGCCTAGATTCGCGGCCATGAGCCACCCTCGCTCCCGCATCGACGTCCCCGCCGACGCCCGCGACATCGCGGGCGACTTCGCGCATCGCCACGCCATCGAGACGCGGCTCGCGGACACGGACGCGATGGGCCACGTCAACAACGCGAACTACCTGACCTACGTCGAGATCGCCCGCGTCGCCTACTACGAGCAGGTCACCGGCAATGCGCTGCCGATCGGGACCCACGGCGCGGAGGAGGGGATGATCCTCGCCGAGATCCGGATGACCTATCGCAGTCCGGCGTTCTACGGCGAGACGCTGACGGTCGAGACGCGGGTCGAACGCATCGGGCGCACGAGCTTCGGCATGGTCCACCGGATGACTGCGCCGGAGAGCCGCTACGGACCCGCGCGCCTCATCGCCGTCGCCGACTCGACGCTCGTGTCCTACGACTATCGCGAGGAGTGCCCGATCCCGGTGCCCGACGAATGGCGCACCGCGATGGAGGCCTACGAAGGGCGTGTCCTCGGGAGCTGAGGCGGCTCAGGCCTCGAACTTCTGGAAGATCGCGACGGCGTTCTGGCCGCCGAAGCCGAAGCCGTTGATCATCGCCGTCTCGACCGGCACCTGGCGTTTCGCATTGGGCACGTAGTCGAGGTCGCAATCCGGGTCGGGCACGTGGTAATTGATCGTCGGTGCGACCCAGCCGTCGCGGATCGCGCCGACGGCGGCGATCGCCGAGAGCGCGCCGGCCGCCCCGAGCGTGTGCCCGACCATCGACTTGGGCGATGAGATCGGGATCCGGTACGCCTGCTCGCCGAACGCGGCCTTGATCGCTCGCGTCTCGGTGACGTCGTTGAGCGGCGTCGAGGTGCCGTGGGCAACGATGTGGCTGATCTCGTCGGGCGCGAGGCCCGCCTGGCGCATCGCCTTCGTCATCGCCATCGCGGCGCCGCGGCCGGTCGGCTCGGGGGCGGAGATGTGGTACGCGTCGGCGGTCAGGGACGCCCCGACGATCTCGGCGAGGATCGTCGCGCCGCGATCCAGCGCATGTCGCGCGCTCTCGACGACGAGGATGCCGGCGCCCTCGCCGAAGACGAAGCCGTCGCGGGTCCGGTCGAACGGGCGCGACGCGCCCTGCGGGTCGTCGTTGCGCTTCGACAGGGCGGTCATGTTCGCGAGGGCGGCGAAGGCCATCGCCAGCAGCGGCGCCTCCGAGCCGCCCGCGAGCACGATGTCGCACTCGCCCGAGCCGATGAGCCGGAGCGCATCCTGGTACGCGATGACGCCTGACGCGCAGGCGGCAACCTGGGTGATCACCGGGCCGGTGATGCCGTACTTCATCGAGACCTGGGCGGCCGCCATGGACCCCGACAGCGCCGGGATCGCGAACGGGCTGACCTGGCCCGGGCCGCGATCGCGAATCGCATCCGCCCCGTTGATGACCTGCTCCATGCCGCCGCCGCCGGTGTTGATCACCACGGCCGCACGGTCGCGTTGATCCGGCGACAGCGCCGCGAAGTCCAGCCCCGAATTCGCAACCGCCTCGGTGGCCGCGGCCATCCCGAAGTGGATGAACCGGCTCATCCGACGAGCCATCTTGCGATCCATCACGGTCAGCGGGTCGAAGTCCTTGACCTCGGCCGCGATCTTGACGTCGTGGCCCGTCGTGTCGAACGTCGTGATCGGGCCGCCGCCCGGCACGCCGGCGAGGAGGTTGGCCCAGTACGTGGTCGCGTCGTTGCCGATGGGCGTGATGGCGCCCATGCCGGTCACCACGGCTCGGCGGGCGAGGTCACCCGGCACGTCGACCTCCTCGTGCGCTTCGATCTGCGGACGGCGCCACGGCGGTGTTGTCGTGGCCGAAATTCCATGCCAATTGATGCATAAGTCGCGATGGACCGTCAGGTGAGCGTCGCGTGGTCTCCTGCGCCATGGCCATCGATGCGGAATATGCAGCAATTGGCATCGATTTGCGGGCTGCGCGACGAGATGCCGACGCCGACCGATTGGCGGACAACCCTGTCGAGCGCAAGTTTGGGCGGGCAATCCTGCAGCTTCGCCTGTATTGGGGATTCTCCCAGGCGGAGCTGGGGCGCCGAGCCGGCGTCAGCCAGAGCACGATCTCCCGCCTGGAGGCGGGGATCGCCATGGGGCTGTCACTTCGTCGAATGTTCGCCATCCTTCGCGCGCTTCGGCTCGGTGAGCTGCGGTTCCTGCCTCGGCCCCCGGCGGTGGAGATGACCGACCTCGAGCTCATGGTCCAGGGCGACCCCTGGCTGCGAGCCAAGGCCGCCGCCGAGCGGCGGCTCAATCGCCGTCGTAGCGCTTGAAGATCACCGCGCCGTTGTGGCCGCCCAGGCCGATGTTGTTCGACAGGCCGTAGCGGATCGGCATCTGGATGGTCTCGTCCACGACCCACACGTCGCAGGCCGGGTCGAAGTCGCGGTAGTTGAGCGTGCCGGGCACGGTCTGCTCGGCGACGGACATCACCGTGGCGAAGGCCTCGAACGCGCCGGCGGCGCCCATCATGTGGCCGGTCATCGACTTCGTGCCCGAGATCGCCAGCGAGCGTCGGTCCCGCGCCGCGCGGTCGCCGAACGTGAGCCAGATCGCCTCGGCCTCGCGGGCATCACCGACCGGCGTCGACGTGCCGTGCGGGTTGATGAGGTCGACCTCGTCGGCCGGGACGCCGCGGCGCTCGAGCGCCATCTTCATCGCCCGCGCCGAGCCCGTCCCGCCTTCGATCGGCTGGATCATGTCCCAGCCATCGGCGGCCGACCCATAGCCGACGACCTCGGCGTAGATCCTCGCGCCGCGCGCCTTCGCCAGCTCGAGATCCTCGAGGAAGAGCCCGCCGGCGCCCTCTCCGAGGACGAACCCGTTGCGGGTGGCATCGAACGGCCGCGACACGCTCTGCAGCGCTTCACCCGGCCGCGGTGAGCCCAGCCCACGCATGTTCTCGAAGCCGGCGTGGCCGACCTCGAGCAGCGGCATCTCCGTGGACCCGCTGATGATCGCGATGCAGTCGCCGCGCCGGATCGTCTCGGCCGCCTCGGCGACGCAGTGCGTGCCGGTCGAGCAGGCCGACACGATCGCGATGTTGTGGCCGATCGCGCCGGTCTCGATCGAGATCATCCCGGACGTCGAGTCCACGAGCGCGTTGGCAATGAACGTCGGCGCGACGCGGGCCGGGCCGCGCTCCTTGAGCGTGGCGTAGTTCTCGATCATGAGCTGCTGGCCGCCCGCCCCCGAGCCGAACACGACGCCGATGTCGGTGCGGTTCGCATCGTTGATCTCGAAGCCGGAATCGGCCAGCGCCTGCTTCGCGGCCGACACGCCGTAGTGCATCTCGCGCTCGCTGCGCCGCACCGCCTTGTGCTCCATCCACTGCGTCGGCTCGAAGTCCTTGACCTCGCCGCTCACGTGGTGGTCGTACGGTGTGCTGTCGAAGCGCGAGATCTCGGCCAGTCCGGAGTTGCCCTCGGTCAGGTTGCGCCAGGCGGTCGCCTTGTCGTTGCCGACCGGGCTGACGACGCCGAGGCCGGTGACGACGACGCGGCGGGAGTAATCGGGTTTGCGCACGAGGCTTGGCTCCTATCAGGCGGGGAGGAGGAAGGGCAGGTCGAGCGACTCGGCGGCGAGGGCATCCTCGAGGGCAATGGCCGAGGCGTCGGGGGCGATGCGCTTGATCAGGTTGGTCAGGACCTTGCCCGGGCCGACCTCGAGGAACGTGTCGACGTCGGCCGCGGCCATCGTTTCGACCGCGCGGACCCAGTCGACACCGGCGGTGAGGTGCTCGACCAGCTCCGCACGGGCGCCGTCGGCGGTGGTGATCGGTCGGGCGTCTGCGTTGGCAAGGAGTCGGCTGCTCGGGGTGTCGAACGCGACGCCGGCGAGGATCTCGCGCATCGCGGCCGCCGCCTCGGCCATCAGCGGCGAGTGGGCGGCGACCGACACGGGGAGCACGATCGCGCGCTTCGCACCGAGGGTCTTCGCGATCTCCGCGGCGGCATCGATGGCGGGCCGCTCACCCGAGACCACGACCTGGCCGGGCGAGTTGCGGTTCGCGACGGCGAACACGCCGTGGGCCGACGCCTGCCTGACGAGCTCGGGGATTGCCGCGTCCGCGAGGCCGAGGATCGCGGCCATCGCGCCGTCACGGCCGGCGCCGCTCCGCTGCATCTGGATGCCGCGCTCCCGGACCAGGCGGACGCCGTCGGCGAGATCCAGCGAGCCCGCCGCGACCATGGCCGAGTACTGGCCCATCGAATGGCCGGCGATGAAGGCCGGGTCGGGCAGGCGCCGGCCGGTGGCCGCAGCGCGCTCCCGGGCCGCCGCGAGCGACGCGATGGAGACGGCGAGCAGGGCCGGCTGGGCGTTCTCGGTTCGATTCAGGACCTCGTCGGGTCCCTCCCAGGCGAGGGTCGAGATCGATTCGCCCAGGGCCGCATCGGCGACCGCGAACACGTCGGCCGCGGCCTGCGATGACGCGGCGAGCGTGCGGCCCATCCCGACCGACTGGGATCCCTGGCCGGGAAAGACGAAGGCAACAGTTGGCATGCGGGCGGAATCGTGCCCGACGAGCCGCCGCTTGAGCGTGAACTGTGTGCACTGCTGCACAATTGCGCCGATGCCACCGCTCGCCCGCAAGCCACGTACGGTCCGCGCCATCGCCCGCCGGTTCGAGGCCGACCTGGGCGCGTCGGTGCTCGCCGCAGGCCCGCGAATTCCGAACGTCCGCCAGATCTCGGAGCGCGTCGCGATGGGCCGCGCGTTGTGGCGCGAGCTGGTCGTCGGCTTCGCGTCGCAGCTGGGCGATCTGCGACTTGGGTTCACGCAGCTGGCGGCGCTGTACGTCCTCGCCGATGGCGGCACGACGACGATCGGCGAGCTGGCGGACACCCTGGGTCGCTCACCCTCCGCGACGAGCCGGCTCGTCGACGGCCTGGCGAAGCGGCGCCTCGTCGAGCGGCGCGAGGAGCCCGAGGACCGACGCCAGCGGTCGATCGCGCTGACCCAGCGCGGGCACGCCGTCCTGCGCGCGGTTGACCGTGCCCGCGCCGATCAGTTCCTGCGGATCGTCCGGCCGCTGCCCACGCCCGAGCGGGCGCTCGTCGCCATGGGTGTCGCCGCCCTGGCGACCCACGCGATCTCCCGCCGCGGCCGCCTGATCCGGGGTTAGGCGGGATTCATCCTCCGCCACACGATGGCGGCACCGAACAGGATGACGAGCGTTGCGACCAGGATCCCGGCGCCGATCAGTCGGCGTTCGATGGGAATGCCCGCCTCGGCCGCACCGGGCGTCTCGCCGGCGGCCAGGACCGTGATCGTGCCGGTCATCGACGGGTGGACCTGGCAGAAATACGGATACGTGCCGGCCTTGTCGAACGTGAACGAGTAGGTCCCGCCGTTGTCCTTGAGCTGGTCGATCTTGTCCAGCCCGGAATCGAAGATGGAGCCCGGCGTTGCGTCGGTCGGGGTGCCGGAGGTGACGGTATGGCCCTCGCCGATCGACTTCGTGACCGTCCAGGTCACGGTCGTGCCCTCCGCGACCACGATGCTGGCCGGATCGAACGCCTTGTCGGCGATGTTCACCATCACCGTCGCAGCGATCGCGGGCGCGGCGATGCCGAGCGTGACGAGCAGCAGGCCGGCGGCGAGGACGAACCGCCGGGATCGATGGACCAACGTCATGCGCAAAACCTCCGGACCGCATCGTAGAGGACGGGAAGGCCCCAGCGGAGGCCCTCGATGGACACTCGCTCGTCGATCGCGTGGTAGCGATCCAGGTACGTCTCGCCGGCTGGCTGGCGGAGCGGGGAAAACCCGAAGACCGGCACGCCGAGCTCCTGCAGGTGCTTGGCATCGCTGCCGAAGGGCGCCATCGCCGGGACGGGCGTGCCGTCCGGGTCATGCTCGCGGACGACGGCCTCGAGGATCGGGTAGAGACCCGCGGGATCCTCGTACGGCTGGACGATCGCGTCGCTCGCGATGATCAGGTCGACGTCCGTGACCGCCGCGAGCCCGGATCCGAGGCGCTCGCGGATCCGCGCCGCCATCTCCTCCTCGCTCGTGCCGGGCAGGCGCCGGCAGTCGATCTCGAGGGTGGCGATGCCCGGGATGATGTTGAACTTGATGCCGCCGTGGAGGATGTTCGTCGAGAGGGTGTCCCGGAGCATCGCGTCGAGGACGCGGATGTAGACCGGGTCGCACAGCGCGTCGAGGGCGCGCGCCGTGGTCCGCGGGTCGCCCGTCGCGAGCAGTCGGAGGATGCGCGCCATCTCGGGCACGCCGGCCTCCGTCGCCGCGGCAACCGCGCCCTCGAGCAGGCCGCGTGTCGCGTCCGTGACCCGGTACGGCCATGGCTCGGACAGCCGGAGCGCCGCCGCGGAGGCGAGCAGGATCGCGTTGTCATCGCGCGGCATCGAGCCGTGGCCCCACGTGCCGTGGAACGTCAGCTTGTAGGTCGCGATGCTCTTCTCCGTGACCCCGATCGGGTAGATCCGACGATCGCCGATGGGCACGGCGATGGCACCGGCCTCGTTGATCGCGCCGGCGGCGCGAAGCGCCTCGGGATGCTCGCTCGCCAGCCAGCCCGCGCCGGCGAAGCCGCCCGCCTCCTCGTCCGCGGTCGAGGCGAAGATGACGTCGCGGCGGAGGCCCGGCACGGGGTCGCTCGCCGGATCGAGCCCGGCGGCACGCGCCTCCTCGGCCAGGAGGCGCATCACCTCGAGCTCCATCGCCACGAGGTTCTTCATGTCGACGGCGCCACGACCGTACAGCCAGCCATCGACGACCTCGCCCGCGAACGGGTCGCGGGTCCAGCCTTCGGGCGACGCCGGGACCACGTCGAGGTGCGACAGGAGCAGCAGCGGCAGGCCGCCGGTTCCGTCCCCGCGCAGCCGCCCGACGACGGAGCCGCGGCCCGGGACCGGCTCGTAGATCGTCGCCGGGATGGCGGCCCCTTCGAGCGCGCCGGCGAGCCATCGGGCCGCTTCCAGCTCGCCATCGGGATTCGCCGGATCCGGCGGGTTGATCGACCGGATCCGGATCAGGTCCTGGAGCGAGGCGACGAGGCGGTGGTGGGCGAACTCCCAGTTGGGCGGCATGCGCTCCTCGAGGTGCCGGGCGGCCTACGGGGTGCCCAGCAGGCCGAACAGGCCGAGGGCATTCGCGATGATGCCGAGCACGAATCCGGCGAGCACGACGACGACGACCATCGCGATGAGGAGCCGCAGGTCGCGCTGCTCCTCGCGCCGGCCCGCCTCCGGGTTGGGGTCCAGGCCACCCGCGATGTACGGCGCCGAGAGCCCGCGTGCCCGGGCGTGGCTTGCGCGCGGCGAGTCGTACGCCTCGGGATCGGCGGGGAGGGCAGCGTCCGGCGCCGGCGGGCTCGCCGGCACCTCGTCCTCCGACGGGCCGCTCACGCCGGGACTCCAGCGTGCGACGCGGGGCCCTGGAAGTAGACCTCGTCCGGGAGCGGGCGGTACCCCAGCCGGCGGTTGACCGCACGCATCGGCGCGTTGTCGACGTCGTTGGCCGTCTCGATCGCATCGAGCCCGTTGGCGACGGCCCACGAGATCGTGGCCCGCTTCAGCGAGCCGGCGATACCCCGACCGCGCCACGCGCGGCGCACCGCGGTCATGCCGTGCCACGCCAGCCTCGGGTTGTTGGCCACGAGCATGAGGTTGGAATAGCCGACGACCGTGCCCGACTCGTCGTCCACCGCGACGGCGTAGCCGCCCTTCGGCATCGGGCTTCGATCGACGTCCCGCACCAGGAACTCCTCGGGCGTGCCCGGATCCATGCGGCCGTCGCCGGGGATGTCCGGCAGCGCCTCGACGGCGACCTCGTACAGGTGCCCCGCGAGGTCCGGACGAGCCTCGAGCGAGGTGATCGTGATGCCGGCCGGTGGGTCGATGGCCGGCGGTTCGTGCCCGGCGAGGTCCAGGCGGACCACCTTCATGCGCTCGACCTCGCGGAAGCCGCGACGTTCGAGGAATCGAATGGCCTCGGGCCGATCGCCGGTGGTGCGGCCGTACAGCTCCGGCTTGCCGTTCGCCCGCGCGACGCCGCCGATCGCCTCGAGCAGCGCACTGCCGACGCCTCGGCCGCGGAACTCCGGGAGGACCGAGATGTTGCCCCACAGCGCCGGGAAGTCCTCGGCGTACATGTACACGCGCCCCGCGCCGCCGCAGCCGACGGCCACCCCGTCGAGCCAGGCCACGAACCGCTTCCCGCCCGGGTACTGGGCCTCCTGCCAGCGGGCCTCCTCGACCGACATCGGGTTGTCGGGCGAAACCCGGCCGATGATCGCGACCATCTGGCCGAGATCCTCGTCGGTGATCGCCTCGCGAATCTCGAGCATCAGCCGCCGGTGATCGGCGATGGCTCGGGGACCACCGCGACAGGCGCCGCGGGCCGGCCCATCGCGTCCGACATGCGCCGGCCGGTCGTCACCGCGCCTTCGCTCGCGGACGAGACCAGCGCCGCGTATTTCGCCATCACCCCGCCGGCGTAGCGAGGGGCCGGGGACGTCCAGGCAGCCCGCCGCTCCGCGAGCACCGCCTCGGGGACGTTGAGGTCGAGGCGGCGGGCCTCGACGTCGATCACGACCTCGTCGCCCTCCGCGACGAGCGCGATCGGGCCGCCGAGGGCGGCCTCGGGGGCCACGTGGCCGATCATCAGCCCGTGCGTGCCGCCGGAGAAGCGGCCGTCGGTGAGGAGCGCGATCGATTCACCGAGGCCCTCCCCGACGAGGGCCGCGGTGACGCTGAGCATCTCCTGCATCCCGGGGCCGCCGACGGGGCCCTCGTAGCGGATGACCACGACGTCGCCGGGCACGATCTGCCGGTTCTTGACCGCCTCGAAGCACGCCGTCTCGGAGTCGAACACGCGGGCCGGACCGGTGTGGTGCAGGCGCTCGTGACCGGCCAGCTTCACGACGCAGCCGTCGGGCGCGAGGGAGCCCTTCAGGATCGCGAGCCCGCCCGTCGGCTTGAGCGGGTTGTCGATCGGGCGGACGACCTGCTGGCCCGTGGTCTCGGCTGCAGCCTCCGCGGCCTTCGCGAGGGTCCGGCCGTCGACGTTCTTCTCGTCGCCGTGGAGCAGGTCGCGCTTCAGGAGCTCGCGCGTGACCAGCGACAGCCCGCCGGCCTTATACAGGTCCGCCGCGACGTACCGGCCGCCCGGCCGGAGGTCGGCGACGATCGGGGTGCGCGAGGCGATCGCGTCGAAGTCGTCGATCGACAGCTCGAGCCCGAACTCATGGGCGATCGCGAGTAGGTGGAGCACGCCGTTCGTGGACCCGCCGGTCGCCGCGATCGCCGCGATCGCGTTCTCGAGCGCGTTCCGGGTGACGATCGACGA
>DASSHR010000379.1:0-2960 GCA_035692745.1 Candidatus Limnocylindrales bacterium
TGGTCGGCGGTGCCCGTGGTCGTGGCGCTCGGCTCCGTGTGGGCGCTCGTCGCCGCGGAGGCTGCCTTCGCCGCCTTGGCGGCCTGCCTGGCCTTCATCGCATTGCCGGCGATGAACATGCCGTTGTTCTGGATCGCGCCGCCGATGGCGTTCGCGCGCTGGCGCCGAGCCTCCGAGTGGCTGATGGCGCCGGTGGCCTCCTGGCTCGCGATGTCGGCCATCGACATGAGGAACGTCGCGTTGCCCCAGACGAGCCCCGCGTAGCCGAGCGCCTCGTTCGCCCACTCGACCCGCTGGGCGAGCGCGCCCGCGCGCGCCAGGGCGGCGCTCGCCTTGGCGAGGTTCGACTCCACGGCCGCGGTCTCCGGCGCCAGCACGAACATGTTGCCCAGGGGCTGCGCGCGGAGGCCGGCGATGTGCACCGCCTTCGCGCCCTCGGCCTCGACCTTCGCCGCGCCGGCCGCGGCCTGGGCGCCCTTCGCGAAGCTCTGCGCCGTGGCCGCGACCGCGCCGAAGATCGCGAGGACGTCGCTGATCGCCTCAACGTCCAGCTCGAGGGTCCCGGCGTGCAGCCGATGGATGAGCTTGGCCGCGGCCACGACCCCGCCGAGGATCGCGGCGCCCGTGCCGGCGCTGGCCACGAACAGCCCGATCGCGGCGAGGGTCATGACGAGGTCGTCGATCCGGCCCCGGGCAACCGCCCAGCCGGCGGGGGCGCTCGTGTACCGACGGTCCGCCTTGGAGCCGGGCTCCAGCTGGTCCACGAGCGCCTTCGGGAACTGGACCCCGATGATGCCCTTGCCGTACTGCGCGTCCTTCGCGAAGTCCTCGAACGCGTTCTCGATGGCCTCGCTGGCCGTGTCGCCGACGCCCTCGAAGCCCTCGGCCTTCCTGCTGGTCGCGTCGAGCACCTTCCAGCGGTGCTTCGTGCCGGCCATGCCCATGTTCCCGACCGAGATGAGCAGGGGATAGCCCTGCCCGGTGAGCTCGCTGGCGAGCGTCGCGTTGACCCGGATGGGCGGCGAGACCGAGCGGCCCTCGGACTTCAGCTGGGAGACGCGCCGCTCCTCCTGGAGCCGGTACAGCTCGCGCCGCTTCTTCAGGGTGTCGAGCTGGTTCTCGACGTCGATGATCGGGCCGTGGATGTTGAGCTTCTCCCACTTGGCCTTCGTGGCCGTGAGCTCGCGCTCCTTCGCGTCGATCTTCTTGTCGAGGAGCTCCAGGGGGTCGCCCTCGACCTCGAGCTTCGTCGTGTCGAACTGCGCCTGCGCCGCCTTGATCGCATCCGCGTTGCCGCCCTTGTTCGCGGCATCCAGGGCGTTCTGCGCCTCCTTGAGCTTCGTCCCGGGGTCGCGGAGGGCATCGCCGACCATCTTCTCCATCTCCACGACCTGGACGGTCTGCACCGCGACCGAGGAGGGCCGGATGATCTGCTCGCCGTTCGGCGTGACCTGGACGCGTGGCGTCGCGATGACCCGCACGAGGTACGTCCCGGGCTTGGCCATCGGGATGTCCTGCTGCTGGCGATCGCCGGACCACTTCTCGTTGGCATAGCGGAACGTCGCGCCCAGGGTGGTGATGACGCCGGAGATCGGCAGCAGCGCGACCGCGGTGACGTTGGCCACGTCGTCCGAGCGTCGCTCGAGCCACGATTCCTTCTTGCTCTGGCCGACCGCGGACCAGGTGCGCTTGGTGTCGCCCCACAGGTTCGCGTAGTCCCGCTCGAAGTCGGCGCCGGCGGTGATGCCGTTCTGGTCCGCGCCGGTGCCGGCGCGCGAACCCTGGCGCTCGAGGATCTCGTCGGCCAGGCTCTTGTCATCGGGTGACCCGACGGCCTTCGGCTTCGGCGGTGGGATCGCCGCCGCGCCCTTGGCCGCCGGCTTGCCAGCGGTCCCGCCGGTGGCGGGCTGACCGCCCGCGCCGGGCTTGCCCGTCAGGCCCGCCACGACGCCGCTGCGCACGGCGACCATCTCGGTGGGGCCGCCGTCCGTCGCCTGGGTGCCCATCAGCGCCGCGATCGCATCCTTGGCCTGCTGGGCGCGCGCGGCCTCCTTCTCGGCCTGCGCCTTGGCCTGGGCCGTGATGTCGAAGAGCTCCCAGCGGTACAGGATCTCGTTGCCCATCTGGGCCGTGACCATGCTGATCGTGTTCGAGCTCTCGGCGGCCCAGTTGATCGTCGCCGCGAACGTCCCCTGGCCACCGATCGGCAGGGTCTTCGGGCCGTCCATCGTGACCGGCCAGGGCGGCCGGTTCGGCGGGGTGCCGTGACCCTCGAGCTCGCCACCGAAGCCGGTGCTTCGAGGACCGCCGCCCTTGCCCGTGCCGCCGCCCTCGCTCTCCGGCGGTGTCCGCACGACGAGGAACTCTGCAGCGTCGGCGTACTGGGTCACGAGCTCGTCGAGGCCGGACGGGTTCTTCACGTACTTGCGGAGGTCGAACGGCTTCGGCGCCTTCGGAGCGGGCAGGACCGCCGAGCCCGGCGGCGGGTCCTGGTTGGCCGCGCTCGCGTCCTTGTCCTTCGCGCCGTCGCCCGCATCGGTCTTCGCGCCCTTGGGCTTGCTCGGATCGATGTCCTGGAGGATCGCCGCGTCCTCGTAGGGCCGGAAGCGCTGCGTCTTCGGATCGAGGCGGATGCGCATCGACGATCCGCCGCCGGGCATCGTCACGAACACGCCCTGGTCGAAGTGCGTGCCCTTCGGCAGGTTGAGCTCGAACGGGCCCTTGAGATGGGCGCCGTCGCGGTCGTAGACGTCCATCGACTTCTGCTCGAGGGTGAAGATCACGAGCTTGAGCGGCAGGCCGGTCTTGTTGTTCTTGAGCGCGCTTGCCCACTTCGCGAGGTCCTTCGCCGCCTGGGCAGACGACGATGACCGCACGACCATGGCGCGGGCCTCTTCGGCCTTGACGGCGCCCGCACCGCCGCCGCTGCCCGCGGGCGTCGGCGCGGGCGGCGTGTCGTC
>DASSHR010000380.1:0-1815 GCA_035692745.1 Candidatus Limnocylindrales bacterium
AAACCCATTTCGTTTTTCATCTTTTCCAAATCATTTTGATGGTTCAAAGCTTTCATTTTGGGTATATTTAGTAGCTTGGAGAAGTTATTTGGACAAGAAACATTTCTCTACTCAAGATTTGAACCCTAACCCAATTGAAGATTTGAAGTGTTAAGGTAAGAATTTCTATGGTTTTATGTGTTCTTATGGGTCTATGTATGTTGTAGTATGTTTAAATGAAAGAAAATCAAGAAAATATTGAATGTTGGGATGGAAATGTATATGTGTTGATTCTTGGCCGAAAATTTGGGGAAAAATGTTATGTTGTGTTGTCTTATGTTGGAACTTATGAATTGATGTTTGGTTAAGAATAAATAAGTAATTTTGGGTGAAGAAAGTATTGGAAATCATGTTATGAATATATGTGGCATAATGGTCGAATTGAAGTTATATATGTGGTCTAAAGTTATGTTCCATTGGAAGTATGAATTTGATTGATGTTTATTTGGAGTAATATAATCTTTGGAAGGTGAAAGAATGCTTGGAAATCATGTGAATGTGTATGTTAGTGGGCTGTCCAGTTTTGCAGGGATTATGACGTTGATACGTAGCTAGTATTTTGTGAGCTTTATGGCATGAAAGAATGAACGGAAACCACCTAAACGTATATGAATACATGCTGTCCAGTTTTTGACAGATTTGACAATTTTGACAGCTTTAAAACGGTCCAGTTTTGACAGCTTTGAAGCTGTCCAGATTTTTTGCAAGCTGTCCAATTTTTGTCTATATGTTGTCCGGTGTTTTATATTGTCCAAAAATGGTGAAAGCTGTCCAGATTTTCCAAATGCAATTAAATGATGATATTTAGTATATTTGGTGTTATAATGACATTAGAAGTGGTTGATGATATTGTGGGTTGTTGGTGATGTTGTAGTTGGAAGTTTTAGGCAATTTTGGAATTTGATTCGACTTAGTGTTTTGTTGAATATTTTGGTGTTACGAAAGTGTCGTGGTGATAATATATAGCCTATCGACCCTAAGGGATAGTTGGATTAAGGTGTTGTTAAGTGAAATTGAGAGTTGGTTTAGAATTGGGCAATTCGAAGTATTTTAGCGCTCGTCGCATTTTAGCGCTTCATGTGGGGTTCTTTGGACTTGGTAGTGACCCTAATATGGTTTGTAGATGCTAAGGAAAGTATGTGTAAAGTTGGGATTGAATTGGACTTCATTTTGGAAATTTAGCCAAATTTGAGGTTTCGGACGCCCGAGGGGACGTCGGATAGCTACGATGGTCCGTTTGGGGTGAAATCTGGTTGGTAAGTATATCAATATGGTAGGATTATGTGGCGAAATCAGATTTTGAAGATTCCCCGTAGAAACTAAAATGCGGTGTTTTTACGTCTTAGGCCCATTGGGTGTTTAAAGTAGAAAAAGGGGTCTTTGGGGGCAATTGAATGCACCTAAACAAGGATTAATGAGACGTATAGGGGCTGCCCTGTTTTGGTACTTAAGTGATGACATTATATTAATTTAAGGATAATGCGAAAGCAAGTGAAGTGATGAAATCCGGTTGGTTGTGTTGTTATGTAGGTGGTGTGCATCCGGAAGGCCAATTTGTCTTGGTTGCTATCTTTGAAAGGAAAGGTATGTAAAGTTTTCATTTCTTGGCATGATTCCAAGTTTTGCTATTCTTACGTATGCCTAATCTTGAGGGACTCATAATGGTCCCAACTTAAGCCAAATTATCATTTCTTGACCATTACAAGATTGTTAAAGAATCCTACAAATCAAATCCTTATGTACCCAAGTTGCTACAAGATTAAGTTGTGAATATTC
>DASSHR010000381.1:0-1664 GCA_035692745.1 Candidatus Limnocylindrales bacterium
CAGTGGCCGACGATCACGGTCGGCGTCGATTCCGTGATGGGGGCGCGACGGCTTGCCTCGGCAACCGTGGGCGCTCGCCGGCAGCTGCACGTCCTGGTCGAGATCGACCCCGGCAACGGCCGGACCGGCGTGATCGGACCGGAGGCGGCGGTCGATGTTGCCGAGGCGGCGCGGACGTCCGCCCTCGTGGTCGATGGTGTGTTCAGCCACGGCGGCCACGCCTACCACCCCGCTGCCTGGGCATCGGCCGGCGCGGACGAGGTGCGCACGCTGACCGAGGCCGCGGAAGCCCTCGAGGCCGCCGGGTTCGAGGTGCCGGTCGTCAGCGCCGGCTCCACGCCGACGTTCCTGAGCGCCGCGACCGGGCGGGTCACGGAGATGCGGGCCGGCACGTACGTCTTGGGCGATCGCCAGCAGTGGCTGATCGGGGCGATCCCGGGCGAGGGCTGCGCCGCCGCCGTCGCGGCCACGGTCGTGTCCGTGTTTTCGGACCGCGTCGTGCTCGATTGCGGCGCCAAGTCGCTCACGAAGGATCGCGCCCCCTGGATCGAGGGCCATGGGCTCATCCCCGCCTATCCGGACCTGGTGATCGAGCGCCTGTCCGACTACCACGCCGTAACCCGCACGCCCGACGGTGCCGCGCGCCCGAAGCTCCACCAGGTCGTCGCCGTGATCCCGAACCACATCTGCCCGGTCGTGGACCTGAACGACACCTTCCTCGCAACGCGAGCGAGCGCGGCGCCCGAGGTCTGGTCCGTGGACGCTCGAGGGCGCAGCGCCTGACGGCTCGATTGCGAACCGCCTGAACGTTTCGCGAACCAGGCCCCGTCATACGGGGTGATCGCGGCCACCCGGTCGCGACGACCGGAGGGTCGACGTGGATCGAGACCTGGTCGAGCGGGCCCGAGAAGGGGATCGCGAGGCGTTCGCCGTCCTGGTGCACCAGGTCAGCGACCAGCTTTACGCGGTCGCCTACCGGATCCTGCGCGACACCGGCCTGGCCGAGGACGCGCTGCAGAACGCTCTCGTGCTGGCCTGGCGGCGCCTGCCAAAGCTCCGCGATCCCGACCGCTTCGACGCCTGGATCCATCGGATCCTGGTCCACGCCTGCTACGACGAATCGCAGCGGTCGCGGTCCATGTCCGCCACGGTCCGGGTTCTGCCGCTGGACGTCCCGTCGCACGTCGACGACGCCTCCGCGGTGGCCGATCGCGACGAGCTCGAGCGGGCGTTTCGCCGGCTCTCGCTCGAGCAGCGAGCGGTCTTCGTCCTGCACCACTACGTCGGGCTGCCCCTGGTCGAGGTCGCCGAGACCCTCGAGATCCCGGCTGGGACCGCCCGCTCGCGACTCCACTACGCACTCGCCGAGCTCCGCGCGGCCCTCGTGGCCGCCGACGAGCCTGTCACCCGGGAAGGACGACTCGCATGACCAACGACGATCGCTCGCTCGAACGCGCCGCTCGATCGTGGCTCGAAGAGGGGCCGACCCGGGCCCCCGATCGGGCGGTCGATGCCGCCCTGTCCCGGATCCAAGCGACTCGACAGGAACGGGACCTCCGGGTCCCGTGGAGGTTTCCCACGATGAATCCGATCATGCGGATCGCGGTGATCGCGGCCGTCTTCGTCGTCGCCGTCGGCATCGCCTTCCTTGCCTGGCGTCCGAC
>DASSHR010000382.1:0-3759 GCA_035692745.1 Candidatus Limnocylindrales bacterium
TTCATCCTCGTCCCGCTCGCGGTCGAGGAGCTGCTCCACGAATCGGCGAGCACCAGCGGCATCGCGCTGCTCGGCATCGCGGGTGTCGCGGCGGTCGTTGCCCCGTTCGGCGGCCGGCTCTCGGATCGACGCGGACGCCGGCTGCTCGTCGTCACCGGCGCCGCCATCAGTGCGGCGGGACTCTGCGTGCTGGCAATCCCCGGCGCGACAGGTTCCGTCGCCGCGATTGCCGTGCTGCTCGGGGTGGTCGGGCTCGGGAATGGGCTGACCTCGCCGCGCCAGGCGGCGGCGTTCGAGGCGATCGATCGCGCTCGCGTCGGCATGGCGGCAGGCACGTACTACACGGGCCGATATCTCGGCGGCGTCGTCGGCGCGAGCGTCGCCGGCGCGCTCCTCGGCGCGCAGGTCACGGCGGCAGGCGTGTCGAACGGGTTCACGGTGCTCGCCGCGGTTGGCATCGGCGTCGCCATCGTCTCGCTCGGGCTCCGCGGTCGATCCGCGACCCTGCTACCGTCCCGCTGATGTCCACCGGCTCCATGCCCCGTCGATGACGGCCGTGCTCGACCGGCCGCTCGGCCTGCTGCAGGGCAATCGGGCCCGCCTGGTCCTCACGAGCGGCACCCTGCTCTTCGTCGAGCTGCTGCTGATCCGCTGGGTCCCCGCCGAGGTCAAGTACATCGGCTTCTTCTCGAACTTCCTGCTGATGGCGAGCTTCCTCGGCATCGGCATCGGGATCCTGCTCGGGCGCCGCCGCTCCCTGAACACGGTGGCCATCTTCCCGATCTTCCTCGTCGCGATCGTGTGGATGATGACCACGCTGGAGCTGAACGTGCAGGTCGTCAACTCGATCGACGAGATCTTCTTCGGCCTCGCCGAGAGCGGCGCCGCGGACGTCAACTTCTTCGTCCTGCCGATCGTCTTCGCGCTCGTCACCGGCCTCATGGCCTCGCTCGCGATCCCGCTGGGTCCGCTCCTGCGCTCGATGCCGCCGCTGCAGGCCTACGGCTGGGACATCACCGGCTCGATGCTCGGCATCGCGGGCTTCACGATCCTGTCGGCGCTGGGTACGAACCCGGTGGTCTGGTTCGCGGTCGTCGCGATCCTCGTCACGCTGCTGATCATCGGCAGCACAGACGGAACCTGGCTGCGCATCCCTGCCGCCGCGGCGCTCGCCGCGGTGCTGTTCCTCGCCTACAAGGACCTGAGCCCGGGCGAGCAGTGGTCCTCGTATTACCGGATCAACACGTACACGGCCGGCAACGGCGAGATGTACGTCAACGTCAACGGCATCCCGCACCAGGCGCTGCACAAGCTCAACGCCCCGAAGGAGCAGTTCTACGACCAGCTCTACAAGTGGTTCCCGGATCGGACGTTCCCGCAGGCGCTGATCGTCGGCGCGGGCTCCGGCACGGACGTGGCCATCACCCTGGCGCACGGCGCCGACCACGTCGACGCGGTCGAGATCGATCGGGCGATCCAGCAGCTCGGCATCGACAACCACCCGGACCACCCGTACCAGGATCCGCGCGTTTCGCGCTTCGAGAACGACGGCCGGGCGTTCCTGCGCGGCACGGACAAGAAGTACGACCTGATCATCTTCGCCCTGCCGGATTCGCTGACCCTCGTCAGCTCGACCGCCAACATCCGGCTCGAATCCTTCCTGTTCACGGACGAGGCGTTCCAGTCCGTGCGCGATCACCTGACGCCCGACGGCGTCTTCGTGCTCTACAACTACTACCGCGACGAGTGGCTGATCTCGAAGATCGACACGATGCTCGCCGACACCTTCGATTCGCCGCCGATCATGCGCGCCTGGGAGGCGCACAAGGCGATCTTCGCGGCGGGCCCGCTCATCGACTCGCTCAACGGCGGCCCGCCGCCCGGCGACGGCGTTGACGTCGTGCCGACGGTCGGCGACCCGACGCCGAAGGAGGCGACCGACGACTGGCCGTTCCTGTACCTGCGGACGCCGTTCATCGCCGGCCACTACCTCGCGGCGATCGGCTTCGCGATCATCGTCGCCCTGTTGGGCGTGCTGGGCGCGGCTCGGCTCGGCGGCACCCAGGTGCGCCGGTTCTCGCCGCACTTCTTCGTCCTCGGGTCCGCGTTCCTCCTGCTCGAGACGCGCTCGCTCGTGTCGTTCTCGCTCCTGTTCGGGTCGACCTGGCTGGTCAACGCGCTCGCCTTCTTCGCGATCCTCGCGTCCGTGCTGGCCGCGATCTTCGTGAACGCACGGCTGCGGATCCGCCGCGCGGGCGTCCTGTACGGGCTCCTGTTCGTCGCGCTGGCGATTGCGTTCGTGCTGCCGCCGGAGTCGCTGCTGATCGATCCGCCGGCGCTGCGCTACCTGCTCGCGGGCCTCGTGGCGTTCGCCCCCGTGTTCCTCGCGAACCTCGTGTTCACCTACTCATTCCGCGACACGCGCACCGCGGACATGGCGTTCGCCTCGAACCTGCTCGGGGCGATGGCCGGCGGCGCGCTCGAATACGTGGCCCTGCTCACGGGCTACCGCGCCCTCCTGATCATCGTCGCTGCGCTCTACCTCCTGGCCTGGCTCTTCGCCACCCGCTGGCGCCGCCTCGCGGACGTGGACCTCGCCTCCGACGAAGGTTCCGAGCCTGGATCCGGCTCCAGCCCCGACTCCGGGGCCGAGTGGGCCGGAGAAGAGGAAGCAGCGACGGTCTAGCGATCCGCGGCCCGTTCGCCGCGCGGCCCGTCCGCCGCGCGGCCCGTCCGCCGCACGGCCCGTTCGCCGCGCGGCCCGTTCGCCGCGCGGCTCGCCGCCTCAGTTTCTGTCAACAAGTCGCCGTGCGACTACTCGTCCACAGCCTGCCGACTACCAGTTGCCACGTGCTGTTTTGGCACATGTTCGGCAACGGCTCGAGTCCGGGCACGCTCAGAGCTGACTCGCCGTCGCGATTGCCGATGACGAGTAATTCCCCCACGACTTGTTGTCACAAACATGAGGCCCCGAACCGGCTGAGCCAAGCCGGGCGCACGGATCCAACGCCGCACAGCAGCGACTCGGTCCGGCAGCGCGGACCCGAACGTGGTGGCGTGTCGCTCGATCCGGCGACGCGATGTCCGATCGCCATTGACGACCAGCAGACGACCGATCGAGCCGGCGCTCCACCCCACAGAATGGGCGATGTCCGAGCCGAGCCGGCTCTTGCGATCGAGCCCGAACAAGGTCGCCTGGACATCCGGCACGACCGATTTGACCTCGACGACGAGGACGCTCCGGCTTGCTGCGTCCCACCCGAGCACATCCACCGAGCCTCGTTCGCCGCGGATGGCGAAGGACACCTCGGTCCGGACCTCCCAACCGGATGCTCGCAGCATCACCGCGACGGCCTCCACGAGGGCTGCGTGGTTCTGGTCGAGAAGTCGATCGAGGGCCTCACCATTCCAGCGCAGCAACAGGTCAACCGTGGCGTCGAGTGCACCCGCGACCCGCTCGTACGACTCGATCGCGACTCGCCGCCCACGACCTAGCTCGATCTTCGCCACGATCGTCTGACTCACGCCCGCAGCCATCGCCAGATCGATCTGGCGCCATCGCTTGCGAATGCGGAGCGCGCGAATGCCACGCCCGAATCGAACAAGATCCACGGTGCACAGCGTGAACGTCGGCGCTTATCGCGCGCTTACCTGTGGGCGCCCCAGACCGTACGAACGAGGGGGTGCGCGGACGCACCGATCCGGCCCTACAATCCGCGGCGAACGAGCGAGATCCTGCCCACTCGCCCCGATCGATCA
>DASSHR010000383.1:0-1341 GCA_035692745.1 Candidatus Limnocylindrales bacterium
GCGATTCCACGATCCCTTCGCCACCGGTCAGCCCCGGAATGCGGTTCTGGACCTCGTGGACCCGGCCCGCCTGGACGAACGCCACGATCGTCGTCTTCGCTGCGCCGGAGTGCTGGCCGAGGATGCGGCCGCCGGCGCCCAGGATCACGCCCGTGATGCCCTTGCCAGATTCGACCGGCGCCTCGATCCGGAGCGACGTCATCGGCTCGCAGACCACCACGCCGGCCTCGCGCAGCCCTCGGTCGATCAGGACGGCGGTCAGCTTCTTGAAGTCGGACATCGTCGAGCCGGAACGGCGATAGCCGGAGTCGAACATCGTCACGAGGCAGTCCGTGGCCCGCCAGCCGTGGACGCCTTCCTCGAGGGCGTCGTCGACCATGCGCGCCATCTGCGCCTCGAACTGCGGCACGGTGTTGAAGATCTGCATGGGGATCAGCTTCACGTCCGGGACGTCGAGGCGGAAGGTCACGCCCGATCCGGGCTTGGCCGGTTCGATCCGCAGCCCGATCGTCGCGTTGTACGGGTTGGTCGAATGCGGGGAGCTCTTGCCGCTGATGTTCCAGTGGCTCGGCGCGCTGATCACCTCCAGGACTTCGGCCGTGCCGACGGGCCGCTCGATGCAGATCGTCGTGGTCGCCGCGAAGTCCACCTCGACGCCGTACTCGCGGGCGAGCGTCTCGCCGATGACCTCCTTCTGGACCTCGCCGTACAGCGAGACCGCGATCTCGCCGCGCTCGTCGTCCTGCCGGACGTCGATCAGCGGGTCCTGCTCGGCCAGCTCGTTCAGTGCTGCTCGGAGCCGGCCGCCGTCGGCGCCGCGTCGCGGCCGAACGACGGATTCGAGGCCCGGTGGTGGGAATTGCCGCTCGTCGTCGGTACGGGTCGCGGCGCCGATCGGATCGCCGACGCGGACGCCCTGGAGGCCGCCGACCTTCGCGATCTGCCCCGCCTCCGCCTGCTGCGCCTGCGCGGAGCCACCGGGCTCCGTGACGGACAGGTGGATGACACGGCCCTCCTCGGTGTCGCCGAACGCGAGCTGGTCGCGCGCGCGGATCGTGCCGTCGAACAGGCGCGCATACGCGATGCGCTCGCCGGACGCCGATCGCTCGATCTTGAACACGCGCCCCCGAACCGGCGCGGCCGGATCGCCGCCGGCCTCCGGAAGGAGCTCGGGGATCGCATCGAGCACGTCGCGCACGCCCTGGCCGCCGATCGCGGAACCCATGAACACGGGATGGACCTGCGCGGCCTTCGACTGCGTGGCAATCGCGCGCCGGAGACGCGGCCAGGGGACGGAGCCCTGCTCCACGTAGGTCGTGAGAAGTGATTCGTCGTGCTCGG
>DASSHR010000384.1:0-1845 GCA_035692745.1 Candidatus Limnocylindrales bacterium
GTGAGCCTTTGAGTGGGGAAAGACTGAAACAGTTCGAAGACGATCGTATACAAGAGTTGCAGGCTACTGGAATTCTTGAACAGAGAGAGCTTTCTCGTGAACAGCTGGAAGCCACGATTCAATCACTAGAAAAGGAATTGGGGATTGAGAGTCCTCTTGATCGAGTAGTTGAAGCTGGCTTATTAATCGATAAAAAGTTTCTTGACACCGCCCTTATCACCGGACAGGATAGAGCGGTTGAGCGGATGTTTGGCGATGCCGCATGGGCTGATTGGCTGAGTGCGAGAGTCGACGCAAAGTACTATTCTGGTGAGCCATTATCTGCTGATTTTATTAAATCTCTACATTCCAGTTTGGCCAAATACTCTAACAGGGAATTAGGTGGGATTATACGTAAGAATGGAATACTCGGTGGTGATTATAAAGATCTCGGTCGTCCTGTGACCTATACTGCAGAACAACTGACAGCAATCGCTGATCAGGGCCATTGCATTCTAAATTTGACAAAACGCTCCTTTCTGGTAGACGATGAAATTACTTAGATTTCTCGTAAGAAAGAAGCGTTATGCATCGTCAGTATATCGTATTACCGGAGGGTTTGTCATTTTCATCTGTGTTTTCAGTCAAGCCTGAACCGGTGACTTCACTTTGGTATTTTCTCCACGAGGTGACTGATCCGAGGCGTGCTCAAGGGAGACGACATGCACTCCCCGTTCTTCTGCTCTTAGCGCTTCTTGCTCTTTGTTCGGGCCACACAAGCTACCAGGCGATGGAGGAATGGGCGAGGAACTATCAGCATCTTTTGCGAGAGCAGCTTCCTTTTTTGTCGGGGCACACACCGGATGCGGCAACGTTCCACCGGGTATTTGCCAGGCTTGATACAGAGGCATTTGAGGACGTGCTTGGTGCGTGGCTGCAAGCAATTGTTCCCCAAGAAAAAGGTGAAGGGATTGCGCTTGATGGGAAGACAATCAGTAGAACAGGCGTGCATCTGGTGGCAGCATTTACGCATACCATGCAGTCAGTGTTGTTTGAGCAGGGAACAGAGATGAAGGGAAAGGAATTGGTTGTTGGGCCAGCGGTACTTGCTCATATTCCTCTCAAAGATCATATTGTGACAGGAGACGCGATGTTTGCGCAACGGAAAATCTGCGAGCAGATTGTGACTGCCGAAGGGGGGTATGTGTTTACGGTGAAAGGAAATCAGGAAAAACTGGAACAGGATATTCGTCTGTATTTTCAAGATCTCCCGTTTCAAGCACCCCTTACAACGAACAGGATGGTGACGTATTGGAAAGGGAGAAAGGAGAAACGCATCATGCGGATGAGTGATGATCCACACCTGCTTTCGTATCTTCAGTGGCCTGGCGTAACCCATGTCTGGGAATGTACCAGAGAAGTGAAGCGCAAGGGGGAAACAACAAGAGAAGTCGCAGTAGGGATCGCTTCTTTCCCCCAGGGTTTGGCAAAGCTGGCAACGACGGAGCACCTGAATCAGTATCTGAGAGGACATTGGGGAATTGAGAACGCTCTCCACCGAACCCGGGATGTCTCCTTCAATGAAGACAAAGCAACCATCAGAAAAGGGAAAGCACCGCAGATCATGGCTGCCTTGAAAAACCTCGTCATCAGTATCCTCCATCGGGGAACTGTCAGGTCATTCCCGACTGCCTTTCGGCAGTTTGCTGCCCATCCTGAAGAGTTATTCAGCTTTCTTGGCTTACCGGAAGTGGCAAAAGCAACTGTTCTCGCGTAAAAAACAGTACTGAAACAAGGGGTTGTGCGATCGTTTCCTGAACTCCAGCTTTCTTGCACCCTTCATCTCGTTAGAATGCAATGGCCCTG
>DASSHR010000385.1:0-3564 GCA_035692745.1 Candidatus Limnocylindrales bacterium
CAGCAGTGCGTATCCCGCCTACGTGCCCACCCTCGTCGGCAGCGAGCGCGTCATCGATGCGAACGCGAAGCTCGCCACGAGCTCGTCGATCGCCGAGATCGGCGGCCCGGGCTTTGCGGGCGCGCTCGTCAGCCTGTTCCGGGCGCCGTTCGCGATCCTCGTCGACGCCATCTCGTTTGCCGTGTCGGCCGTCTCACTGCTGCTGATCCGCGCGCCGGAGCCGCTGCGCCCGGGTCGCGAGGAGGGCTCGGCTGTCCGCACCGAGATCGCCGAGGGCCTGCGTGCCGTCCGTGAACATCGGGTGCTGTGGCCGATGGCCGTCCGCTCGATCGTCGCCCATGTCGCCGGCTCGTTCTATGGCGTCCTGTACACGATCTACCTGATCGACGTCCTCAAGCTCGACCCGTTCCTGCTGGGCATCGTGATCTCGGCCGGTGGGGTGGGATCGATCGTGGGCTCCCTGTTCGCGTCGCGCGTGATCCGACGGCTGGGGCTCGGGCCGGCGCTCATCTGGACCGCGATCGGCGCCTCTGCGCTGGGCGTCCTCACGCCGCTCGCGCAGGGTCCGCTGCCGGTGATCGTGGCGATGCTCCTGATCCCGCAGCTGTTCGGGGACGGGCTGCAGACCATCGAGTCCGTCGCGGAGACGTCGCTGATCCAGGGCCTCGTGCCGAACCGCATCCTCGGCCGGGTCAACGCGACCCTCGAAACCGTGTCGCACGGGATCGCCTATCCGCTCGGCGCGCTCGCCGCGGCCGGGCTCGCGGGCGTCGTCGGCGCGCGCGGCGGTATCGCGATCGGCTGGGCGGGCATGGCGATCTCGATCGCGATCCTCGTGCTCTCGCCGCTGCCGCGCGTTCGCCATGCGCACGATTACCCCGCCGACGTTGAGGAAGGCGGCGCCGGCCGCGGTGTAGGCTCACGAGACATCGCGGAGACCACCGACCACATCGTCTGAGCACGAGGATTTCCGATGCCGAGGATCGTCAAGGGAGCGCTGCTGCAGGCCAGCTGGACGGGCGACAAGGAGTCGATGATCCAGAAGCACGAGGCCGCGGCGCACGACGCGTCGAAGCAGGGCGCCCAGGTGATGCTCTTCCAGGAGCTGTTCTACGGGCCCTACTTCTGCCAGGTGCAGGACGCGCAGTACTACTCGTACACCGAGCTCATCCCCGACGGCCCGACGACGAAGCGGATGCAGTCGCTCGCGAAGGACACCGGCATGGTGCTGATCGTGCCGATGTACGAGGAGGACGCGCAGGCGTCGGGCATCTACTACAACACCGCCGCCGTCATCGATGCGGACGGCAAGTACCTCGGCAAGTACCGCAAGACGCACATTCCGCACGTGAAGGGCTTCTGGGAGAAGTTCTACTTCCGGCCCGGGAACATGGGCTATCCCGTGTTCGAGACCGCGGTCGGGAAGGTCGGCGTGTACATCTGCTACGACCGCCACTTCCCCGAGGGTGCCCGCGCACTCGGCCTGAACGGCGCCGAGATGGTGTTCATCCCGTCGGCCACGTCACGCGGCCTCTCCGAATACCTGTGGCGCATCGAGCAGGTCTCGCACGCCGTGGCGAACGGGTACTTCGTGGGCACGATCAACCGGGTCGGGATCGAGACCGAGGTCGGTGACGACGACTTCTACGGGCAGTCGTACTTCGTCGATCCGCGGGGCCAGTTCATCGGCTCGGTCGGGTCGCCGTACGACGAGGAGCTGATCATCCGGGACATGGACCTCGATGTGATCACGCAGGTCCGCCAGACGTGGCAGTTCTACCGGGACCGCCGTCCCGACGCCTACGGCGACCTGACCCGGCCGTAGCCGTCCGAGCGCCCATCCGAGCCGCGGCGCGGGCGGCCGCGCGGCGCCACACCGCATCTTCCGAAACCTATTCGGCACGACGACGAGCAACTGCGCCACACGGCCGCTGGTCGGAAGTCGGTGACGGTCAGCGCGAAGTCCGCGAGCTGGCGTCCTTGGGTGCCGAACGTAGATAGGTGGCATCTCGGCGCTCCGCGAGGCGCGCAATCGGCGGATAAGCGGTGTGCCGTTGAATAGGTTTCGAATGTCGCCACGCAAGATCGCGCACGCGTCGCCGAAGGTGCTCTCCGAAGTCGGCCGTGTCGCCACGACCTTCGGCGTTCGAGTCCGAGACGCACGCATCGGGCGCGGTTGGACGGTGCTGGAGCTGGCGACACGAGCCAGCGTCTCGGCTGACGCGATCTATCGCATCGAAGCGGGCGCGCCCGCGTCCACAGAGATGGCCGTGAGGTTGGCAATCGCGTTGGATCGGCGGCTCGAGATGGACCTCGCCGACCCGCGGCGACGTGCCGGCCGCGTATCGCTCGCGGTGGACGTCGTCCATTCGGCGATGGGCGAGTTCGAAGCGGCGCACATGCGGCGGCTGGGAATCCAGGTCGGGATCGACGAGCCGTACCAGCACTACCAGTTCGCCGGACGCGCGGACCTCGTGGCGTGGGATCTCGATCGGAGGGCGCTCCTGCATATCGAGAACCGCACGCGGTTCCCCGACTTTCAGGAGATGGCGGGCGCCTACAACGCGAAGCGCGCGTACCTCGCGGCGGCGATCGGGTTGCGGGTCGGCGTTCGCGACTGGGCGAGCGAGACGCACGGCATCGCCGCGCTCTGGTCCGCCGAGGTCCTGCACGCGCTCCGCCTGCGAACCGAGTCGTTCCGCGCCCTGTGCCCGGACGACGCGACGGCCGTGGACGGCTGGTGGTCCGGCACCCCGCCGGCTCGCGGGCGAACCTCGACGCTGATCGTGCTCGATCCGTTGGCGAGTGGTCGCCTGCGGCGCTACACCGATCTGGACCACGCGCTGGTGGCGCGGCCTCGCCACCGCGGGTATGCCGACCTGGCGGCGCTGCTCGATCGAGCGGCGTGAGGCAAGCGGCGTGAAGCAAGCGGCGTGAAGCGAGGCGTGAGCCGAGCCGCGTGAGGCAAGCCGCGTGAGGCAAGCGTCGAATCCGCGGCGCGCGCCGTGTAGGCTCGCTGCTCCAGGAGGGATGACCTGACGATGCAGTTCGGATTCACGCTCAAGCCGGAGCACTCGATCGCCGACACCATCGCGCTGGCCCAGGCCGGCGAGGCGCTCGGGTTCGAATACCTGTGGCTCTTCGACTCGCACGTCCTGTGGCGCGACCCATATCCGCTGCTGACCCTCATCGCCGAGCACACCTCGAAGCTCCGGCTCGGGACGTGCGTCACGAATCCCGGCACACGTGAGCCCTCCGTGACCGCGTCTGCCCTCGCGACGCTCGACGAGCTGAGCGGCGGGCGCATGGACCTCGGCATCGGGCGCGGCGATTCCGCGCGGCGCGTGCTCGGCAAGCCGCCGATCACGATGGCCGGCACGGAAGAGGCGATCACCGTCATCCGCGACCTCGTCGCCGGCCGCTCCGTCACCTACGAAGGCACGGAGATCGAGCTCACCTGGTCCGGCAAGTGGAAGCTCCCGGTCTGGGTGGCCGGCTACGGCCCGATGGCCCTCGCGATGACCGGCCGGGTCGCCGACGGCGTGATCCTCCAGCTCGCGGATC
>DASSHR010000386.1:0-9497 GCA_035692745.1 Candidatus Limnocylindrales bacterium
ATGAGCGGGGGCAAGGCGAGCTACGCCAGGGCGGCCGAGGGCGACACGCCCGTGTTCGCATACATCGCCACCCTGCCGCAGCCCCAGCGGGAGATCGCCGAGCGGATCGACGCGCTCGCGGCGCGCACCCTCCCGGACCTCCGGCGGTCCGTGAAGTGGGGAATGGCCTATTACGGCGTCGAGGGCGGGTGGTGCTTCGCGGCGGGCGCGTTCGTGGGGCACGTGAAGGTCATGTTCATCAAGGGCGCCGATCTCCGCCCGGTGCCGCCCGTCACGCCGATCGCGATGGGCAAGGCGACGCGGGGCATCGAGATCGCGACGACCGGCGACGTCGCAGCGGCGGAGGCCCAGCTCGCCTCGTGGATTCGGCAGGCGGCCATGATGCCCTTCGAGACGGCGGCGCAGCGCCAGGCGAAGACCCAGCCCTAGAACGCGAGCGAGAACTCGCCGAGGCCCGGATCGACGTCCGCGGCCAGGCGGCGCGCGAGGGCGTCATCCGGCAGGTTGAACGCGTCGAACAGGCGGCGCACGACCGCGGTCCCGCTCCGCTCGTACATGGCGGCCGCCTCGACCTGCAGCCGGAACTGGTACCAGACGTAGTTCGGCCCGCCCATGCCCGTGTACTGCGTCTCGAAGTCCTCGCGGGTGCTGTGCTCCCACGCGGATGCGGGAGCCGCCGCGCCCAGGCGGGGGAGCGTGGTGAGCACCTCGAGGTCCGCCGGCGACCGGTCGGCGACCCAGGCATGCGTGCACAGGTTTGCGAACAGCTCCTGGAGCCACAGCCTCGGGAAGTGCTGCGTGCCCTGGTGGAACACGTGCGCGACCTCGTGGACGGCGATGAGGTCCATGAACGGCCCGAGCCGGAAGGAACCGTCCGGCAATCCGTAGACCCGGTCGAACTCCGGGCGATCGGCCGGTTGGACCATGTCCGCGAACGCGCTCCACAGCGGCGGCTCGTCGCCCGCGACCACCAGCGTCCCGTTGCCCGCGTTCGGAAGCCCGTAGATCGGCGTCTCGGTCACGCGCGACCAATCCGCCTCGGTGACGACCAGGACCTGGATGGCCGGCCGGAACCCGAGCAGGCTGGCGAGGTAGTCGTAGGAATCGGCGGCGATCCTGCCGATCGAGACGGCGCGCTCCTCGACGCCGGCGCTGGCGAACGTCGGCAGCGTGCCCGCGACCTCGACCAGGCCCGCCCGAAGCTCGACGTCCACGTCCCGGATTGTGCGCCGGCCGCGACGCCGGGATCCGGTCAGCCCGCAGTGTCGCGTCAGCCCGCAGTGTCGCGCGCGACCTCCGGAAACGCCTTCTGGCAGCGCATGCAGTAAATCCGGCGGCCGAACCGGAGGGGCTGCGACTGGCAGAACTTCTCGATCCGCCAGTGGACCACGACACCGCACGACGCACAGCTGCGGCCGCCCGCGACCCCCATCTTCCGCCCGCGGTCGGCGGCGGTGACACCAGGCTCGAGGCGGGTATCCATCTCTGGATCGGGAGATTGCCGTTCCGCGCCGGCCCCGTCTTGCACGCTGCGGACGGCTTTGAACGCTGGCGCGGCGTGGCACAATCCGCCCCATGGCAGCGCCTCTTGCCATCACGGCGGGTGCGACCCGCGTCGAGCGGTTGGCCGTCTCGTTCGGCCACGTTGCTTCCGTGCGCTTTCCGGCGCGGTTGGAGCTGCCTCGCCACGTGAACCCGGACCCGACGATCGCCGTCGTGCTCTCGGGCGGCTGGGCCGCCGATCGGGAGACCCTGGCACCGTCGGCCTTTGTCGAGCCCGCGGGCGAGATCCAGGCCAGGGTGTTCGGCGCGGTCGAGACCGCGGTCGTCAGCCTGACGATCGAAGCGGGCCGGCTCGGGTCTGCCGTGGGCGACCTCACGAAGCGCTTCCTCCAGGTGCGCGATCCGTACATGGAGCTGCTCGCCCGTCGAGCGGCCAACGAGCTCGATGAGCCCGACGACGTGAGCGCGCTTGCCGTCGAGGCGGCGGCACTCGAGCTCGTCGCCCGGATGGCGCGCTCGGCCGGGCTGGAGCGGCATCCGGCGTGGCTGGGCAAGGCGCGCGAGGTGCTCCACGATCGATACGCGGATTCGCTGTCCCTCGACGACATCGCCGACGCGGTGGGGATCGAGCCGGAACGCCTGGCGCGCGGCTTCCGGCGGGCGTACGGCGAATCGCTCGGGGACTACCTGCGCCGGATCCGGGTCAACGCCGCGGCACGCCTCCTGGCGTCCACGGATGAGCCCATCAGCCGGGTCGCGGGCGAGGTGGGCTTCGCCGATCAGAGCCATCTCACGCGCTGGTTCGGGCGCTACCTCGAGACGACGCCCGGCAAGTACCGGGGCGCCACCCGTCGGGACCTGATCCGCGCCGGCAACTCGGACCTGCTGCCGCCGTTCTGAATCAAGCCCGTACAATCGCGGGCCGGCGGGGGCCAGCAACCGATCGGAGCAGCCCACCCCGCCGTGATCGCGATTGCCCTGCCCGGTCCGAGCAACCGGACCCTGGCCGCCCTGCTCGCGATCGCGGCGGCGCTCGCCACCGTGGCCGTTGCCCTTGCGCGCATGCCCGGTGTCGCGCTGCCCGAGCTGAACCTCGTCCTGCGGCCCTTCGGGATCCTCGTGCCCGCGGCGATCGGGTCCCTGTGGTGGCGCCGTCGCCCGACGAGCCGCATCGGCCCGCTGCTGATCGCCCTCGGCCTGCTCGGCTTCGTGCCCGCGCTCCAGCTCACCCGCGATCCCTGGCTCGCGCAGCTCGGCCTCGCGTCGGAGGCGCCGCTCGCGATCCTCCAGGCGTTCGTCGTGCTGACCTTTCCGAGCGGGCGCCTGCGGTCCCGGGCGGACCGTGTCGCCATGGCCCCGATGCTGTTCGGGATCCTCCTCGCGGTGGCCGTCCTGCCCTTCATTCCGGAGCTGCGCCCGGTCGATTACCTCTCCGCCTGCAACAACGCGTGCCCGCCGAATCCGGTGTTCCCCGGGAGCCTGGCGGGCGAGGGCAGTGACCTGGCGCAGCGAATCCGCATCGCCACGGTGCTGGTGGCTGGGGTCCTGATGAACCTTCCCGTGCTCGTCCTGCTCGTGCAGCGCTGGCAGGCCGCGAACCGCCGGCGCCGTGCCACGCTCGCGCCGTTCGCGGCCCTGTCGCTGCCGGTGTTCGTCGCACGCGCGGTCAACCAGGTCGCGCTGCTGGCCCTGGCGCTCCCGCCCAGCGCCTTCATCGACCTGACGTGGCTCACGGTGGTGGGCCGGATCGCGTTTCCGCTCGGCTTTCTGGCGGCGTTGCTGCGCGCGGAGTTCGTTGCCGGGCGCGAGACGGCGCACCTCATCCAGCGGCTGTCGGCCGATCGCGATCGGGCGAGCTGGGCGGCAACCATCGCCGAGGCGCTGGATGACCGCAGCGTCGAGGTCTGGTTCTCCACGGACGATGCCCCGGAGCGGCGAGGCGGACGGACGTGGATCGACGTAGGCACCGAGGACGGCAGGACCCTCGCGATCGTGAGCGCGGCTGCCTCGCTCGCGGACGAGCCTGAGCTCCAATCCGCCGTCGCCGCGGCCACGCGGGTTGCAGCCGAGACCGGCGAGCTGCTCGATGACCTCCGTCAGTCGCGGGCGCGCCTTGTCGACGCGGCCGACCAGGAGCGCCGCCGGCTCGGGCGGGACCTGCACGACAGCGCCCAGCAGCGGCTGGTTGCCATGCGCGTGCGTCTCGCCCTCGCCCACGAACGCCTCGGAGCCGCAGCCGAGAGCGCAGGCCTGCCCGAGCTCGAGCGGGAGCTCGACGGCGCGCTCGAGGACCTCCGAGCGGTCGCGCGTGGGCTCTACCCGGTGCTGCTCTCGCGCGATGGGCTCGTCCCGGCGCTGCGTTCCGCGACTCGCAGCGCGGCCACGCCCGTGACGATCGTGGACACGGGAATTTCGCGGCACCCGGAGCTCGTCGAGGCCGCCGTGTACTTCACCTGCCTCGAGGCGCTCCAGAATGTGGCCAAGCACGGCGGCCCGGGGACGTCGGCGACGATCACCATCGGCGAGGAGGACAACACGCTGACGTTCACGATCCGGGACGACGGGCGCGGGTTCGACACAGGCACGGCACGTGACGGCACCGGCCTGCTCTCGATGCGCGACCGGATCGCCGCCGTCGACGGCAGCCTGTCGATCGAGTCGACGGCGGGGCAGGGGACGACGATCCGCGGTCGGGTGCCCGGATGATCGAGCTCCCGGTGGACCGCTCCGCGCCGATCGGCCTCGTCATCGCCGACGATTCGTTCCTCATCCGCTCGGCCGTCCGAGAGCTCGTCAGCACGTTCGACGACGTCCAGCTCCTGGAGGAATGCCCCGACGCGGACTGCCTGCTCGAAGCCGTCGACCGCCTCAACCCGGCGGTGGTCATGACGGACATCCGCATGCCGCCCGGCGGGGACGGGGAGGGCCTGCGCGTCGCGGATCGGCTTCGCCGGACCCATCCGGACATCGGCGTGATCGTCCTGAGCCAGCACGAGGAGCCGTCGTACGGCCGGCAGCTCCTCGAGGGCGGCGCCACCGGGCGCGGCTACCTGCTCAAGGACGGCGTCCACGATCGAGCGCAGGTCCACAACTCCATCCGGATCGTGGCCGTCGGCGGCACCGTCATCGACCCCCTCATGGTTCGCCGCCTCCTCGCCGCCGAGAAGGACCACGATCGACGCCTCGCCGACCTCAGCCCGAGGGAGCTCGAGGTCCTCGCGAGCATGGCCCAGGGCCAGAGCAACGCCACCATCGCCGCCGGGCTTCACCTCACCAAGAAGGCCGTCGAGAAACACGTCGGGTCCATCTTCTCGAAGCTCGAGCTCCCGGACGAGGAGCTCGTGAGCCGGCGCGTCGCGGCAGTCCTCCTCTACCTCGAAGGCGGTCGCTAGGGGTGTCGGCACCCCCTCGACTTGACGTGTCCACCGGTTTGTCCGCGTCGCCCCGTGACCCTGCAATGGCGAGGTCAACCCAATGCAGGGAAAGGGTATGCACAACGTGCAGGAGCGAACTCGCACCAGGATCGCGTCGGCGCTGACCGGCGCCGCACTCATCGCCAGCCTCTGGGCCGCCGGCGCGGCCCCGGTCGCCGCCACCTCGCTGTCGCCCGGTTGTACGGAGCTCAACGACCCGAAGTACGACACGACCCAGACATTCGGTGGAACGCCATACACCACGGGCTCCATCCAGTTTGCGGAAGGCGAGACCGTCACCGTCACCGGCACGAGCGGCGGGGGACCGTTCACGCCGCAGCTGTACGTCTACGCGCCCCAGTTCTACGGCGGCACGCAGATCTCGAACCAGCTGGGCACGACCGGCGAGCCCATCTCGTACACGTTCACCGCAACCGCGAACTACGACGTGTTCTGGGGCACCGACCAGCTGTACTACTCGACGCCGAGCTGGATCGTGGAGTGCACCAACACCCCCACCACGCCCCCGCCGGCGGACGCGGACAACGACGGTGTCATCGATGCCGACGATCTCTGTGCGAGCACCGTCCTCCCGGACACCTTCGCCAATCGTGATCCAAAGCGCTACGCGACGGACGCGACCGGCCTGACCACCGCGCTGAGCGGCAAGAAGATCCAGCAGTTCTCGATGGCGGACCTGCACGGATGCTCGGCCAGGCAGATCGCGGTCCTGTCGGGGCTCGGCGGCAAGGGGCTCGAGAAGGGCCTGCCGTTGAACACGCTCCTGACCTGGCTGGCAGGCCAGACCATCTAGGCGGCGAGCCCCTGCCCGTCGCACTCGGCCCCCGGGTTCCCCCGACCCGGGGGCCGCTTCCACGCTCAGTGCACCAACCTTGAACCAGGAGCTGCTCCGATGACATCCCGGACTCGACGCTGGCTCGCCCCAGCGCTCGCCGCTGCACTGAGCGCCGCGCTCGCGCCCTCCCTCGCTCTGGCCGCCAAGCCGGCAAGCGCCGCGATCACGTTCGCGCCGCCCTCACCGGCGGAGGACGCGACCCTCTCCACGGACAGCGTGAGCTTCGCCTTCGACTACCCGAAGTCACCGAAGCAGACGAAGTCCGTCACCTGCACCCTGGCCGGCCCAACGGCGTCCTCCGGGCCGTGCGCGGCGCCGACCCCGACCGTCGACGGTGCGACCTCGGGAGCGTCCTACGACGCCCTCGCGAATGGCGCGTACACGTTCACGGCGACCGTCCGCGCCGCCGGCGCCACGATGACGGCGACGCGGCAGTTCAGCGTGAACGTGGCGACGTGCACGTCCGACATCGAGGCCACCGTCCCGACGCAGGACGGCGCGACGCACATCGCCGGGTACGCCCCCGATGCGTGGATCTCGCGGGCACGTGACGTCGAGATCGACGGCGCACTGACGGGTGACTGCCCGGACGCGTCGCTGTGGACGTTCGTGTGGACCTACCGTCAGGGCGACGCGGCGCCAGTACCCGTGCCGTCGACATGGATCGGCGCGACCGGCCCGGCGCTCACGATTCCGAAGTGGACCCTCGACTTTTACGACGCAACCGAGCTGGATTACACGTTCACGGTGACTGCGACGCCACCGAGCGCGTCGACCCAGTCGCCCCTCAGCGCGGACCTCGTGCTGCGCGTGTACTCGATGGACCGGCCGGTGGCCGGGTTCTCACCCACGGGCTTCACGCAGGCAATCGTCCCCGGCCAGTACACGTTCGATGCGCTGCGGTTCACGCCCAACAGCTCATCGCCGGACTGGCCGGCGGACGAGCAGGACCACATGGGCTTCACCTGGACCGCGGAGGTCTTCGGCGGCGACGAGATCACGCCCGACTCCGGCCAGGGAACATCCGTCGTTCGCTACACCTTCGGCCCGGTCGAGTACTACCGGCTCGTCCTGACCGTCTGTCCGGTCGCACCGCAGGTGTTCAATGGCTGCACGAGCACCTCGGACTTCGTCTTCGCAACGACGGCCGAATAGCCGCTGCCGCCAAACGACTGGCACACCCGGCGCCGGCGCGGCCGCGGGGCATACTCCGTGCCGACAGGAATCCGGGGATAGCGCGGAGTGTGGTCGCATGAGCGATGAGCCCATCGTCATCTGGGGACCGGGTTCGGAGTGGTTCTGGATCATGCTCCAGACCGTCGTCGTGGCCGTGACCCTGGTGGGGATCTACTTCCAGTTCCGCCTGCAACGGGCGGCCAACGCGTTCGATCAGCTCGGTCGAATTGATCAGCAGTGGGATTCGGAGCAGATGCTGCGAGCGCGACTCGATGTCCTGCGTTCCGTTGCGGCCGGAGAGCAGTCGCCCGAGGGGGCGTTGACCCTGGTCGGCAACTTCTGGGAGACCGTCGCAAGCCTCGTTCGTCAGGGCCACGTCAACGCTCGGTCGGTGTCGGAGACCTATGGCGGAGCGGCGGCCATGTGGTGGAGCGCGATCGCCGGGGCGACGCGGAGCCTGCGCAAGGACCGGCTCGATCCGACGATCTTCGCGAACTTCGAGTGGCTGGCCAAGCGATTCAGCGCCGACGGCGTGAAGGCCGGCGCCCCCCGCGAGTACGACGGCGACACCTTGCGCCAGATCTTCGAGGCGGCGATCCCGGGCATGGAGGACCGAATTCGGCAGGCAGAAGACTTGCGAATGGCGCCGGAGCATCGCGCGCCTCGACCCCGCCTTCGTCAGGCGACCGGCGCTGCAAGGCCTCGATCGCCGGATCGTCGGTAGGATCGGACGAGGCGCCCAGGCGAGCTCGCGGCCCTGCCCCGCTCGTCGCGCTTCCGGTCCGGCCTAGACCCCGAGGTTGCCGCCGATCAGGCGGCTCGCGATGTACACGACCACCGGGATCAACAGCGCCGAGAGGAAGCCGCGCAGGACGTTGGGCGGCCAGGGCCACGTCGGCAGGCGCCCGATCCGGTCGCGGAGCATGTTGACGCCGGTGATCGAGTCGCCGACCGCCTTGGTGCCGTCGAACTCGCCGCCGTCGACGCGTCGATACATCTCCGCACCCAGGCGTCCGAGTCGCGCCTCCACCTCGCGCAGCAGCAGCTCCTTCTCGTGGACGAGCCGCTCGTGGATGCCCCACAGCGGGGCGATGAACGTCACGATCCCGACCGCGAAGCTGCCGGCGAGCACGGCGAGGGAGGCAGCGTTGCCGGACTGGAATGCGCCGTTCACCACGAGCCCGTAGTAGCCGATGATCACGTAGGCGAGCCCCGTGACGACCGTGAGCCGCGAGAACGCATAGACGGGCTCGCGCTCGAACGGGTCGATCGCCGTCGCCTCCCGATGGATCCGCATGACGAGCCGCAGCTGCCGGACGGTGTGCACCACGATGAGCGGAAAGGCGCCATAGCCCAGGACGAGGCTCGGCACGAGGGCGACGACCAGCGCCCACCGCGTGTCCCTGGGGCCCAGGAAGGCGTCCGATGCCGAGGCGATCGTCCCGATCGCGAGCAGCGTGCCGATCGCAAGGGCGATCACGTCCGCGCCGCGAGGGAGCGTGACGAAGCGATACGCCCAAGTCGGGCGCTCGCTGTCCGGCCAGCCGGTCGCGGGCCAGAACGCGTTCAGCGATCGCAAGGCCACGCGATTGGCGATCACGAACACCGCCAGCCCGTAGGGCGCGTACAGGACGCCCGTCGCGACGGTCAGATCGATGGCGCCGACGGGCAGCCGGCCCGATACCCAGAGGACCACGTGGCCCCAGAGGAGGAGAACCGCCGCGAGCACCGGGAATACCCACAGCCCGCGCAGCGGCAGCGTGTCAACCCAGGCTGCCACTCGGCTCGCAAACCCGGGGCGATAGCTGGCGACGATGGCGTCCGTCACGTTGCGCGCGATCGTAGCCGGAATATGCTGCCGTGCATGCTCGTTCGCGGGTTCCGAGCAGCGCACCAGCTGACCTGGGCTGCAAGGCATCGATCGGCGGATCGTCGGTAGGATCGGACGAGGCGCCACGCGTCCCGGCGCCACGTACGGGAGCCCACCATGCTCTTCCACATCCGTCAGCACCACCAGCCCGCCGATTGCCCGTACGGCAAGGGTGGCTCGCGCTCGCTCTTCGATGCGTCCGCGCCGGGCGTCAAGCTCCACGGCTACTGGCTGGCATTCCCGCAGCACACGACGTTCTTCGTGGTCGAGACGGACGACGTCGCGAACCTCCAGGCGTTCCTGCGCCCCGGGGTCAAGGTCTGTCTCGCCGAGATCACGCCGGTTTCGAACATGCCCGCCGCCTGACGGCTCGGGCAGGCGAGATGAAGGCCATCAGGCTGCACCGCCGGGGTGGACCGGAGCAGCTGGTGCTGGACGAAGCGCCCGTGCCGGACGTCGGCGCCGGAGATGTCCTCGTGCGGGTGGCTGCCACCGGCATCACATCCACCGAGCTGACCTGGAACGAGACCTACCAGCACGCGGACGGCAGCCCGCGGATCCCGAGCATCCCCGGGCATGAAGTCTCCGGCGTCGTGGAACGCGTGGCGCCCGACGTGGACGCGTTCCGCGCGGGCGACGAGGTGTACGGGCTCGCGGACTTCCCGCGCGACGGCGCCGC
>DASSHR010000387.1:0-4737 GCA_035692745.1 Candidatus Limnocylindrales bacterium
CACGTCCTGGAGCTCATGAAGGACCCGACGCGCAGCGTCCTGTCGGGCTCGAAGCACACCGCCGCCGAGTACGACCTGGCGATGAAGGAGCCGCTCATCCTCACGCCGGCCGAGGCGCCGCCGTGGAAGGCCCCCCACTTCGTCTGGCAGATCCGCCACCAGCTCGGCGCCCTGCTGTGCGGCGAGGACAGCGCGGACAACTGCGAGGCGGTCGACACCGGCGGCTATCAGGTCACGACGACGCTCGACTGGAACATTCAGCAGACCGTCGAGAAGTGGCTGTATGCCTCGACCCGCGTGACCCACCTCAAGACGCCCGCGCCGGTGTGGGCGCAGCTGGGCATCCCCGAGTCGGAGTTCGGCTGGCTCCGCAACCTGAAGGGCGCGAACATCCACAACGGGGCCGCCGGCGTCATCGACTACCGAACGGGCGAGGTCCTCGGCTACGGCGGCAGCGGTGGCTACTACCTCGACGGCAACGCGAAGTTCCAGCCCCAGTTCGACGTCATGTTCGACGGCTTCCGCCAGCCCGGCTCCGCGATCAAGCCGCTCAACTACATCATCGGCATCGAGAACCACACCCTGACGGCCGCGACGATGTTCATGGACGTCGTCACCGAGTTCGGGTCGAAGGGCTCGTCGTTCCTGCCGAGCCAGTCCGACGGCTACGAGCGCGGCCCCGTCCGCCTGCGCAACGCGCTGCAGTTCTCGTTCAACGTGCCGTCGATCAAGGCCGGCGTCATCCAGGGCATCGACCTCGTGTTCAACCGGGAGCAGGAGTTCGGCCTGCACTTCCCGGCGGGCGCGATCCCGGTCGTCTCGCAATCGGTCGGCGCAATCGAGACGCACCCGATCGACCTGCTCGGCGCGTACGGCGCGATCGCGGATGGCGGCGTGCTGATGCCGCGCACGATGATCCTCCAGGTCCGCGACAAGGACGGCGCCGTCGTGTACCCGACCGAAGCGGACAAGCCGGTCGGCAAGCGGCTCGTGAGCCCGCAGTCCGCCTACATCATCACGGACATCCTGAACGGCAACACCACCAAGTCGGTCAACCCGATCTGGGGCAAGTGGCAGATCCTCGAGAAGACCTCCGACGGCCCGGTTCGCCGCCCCGCCGCATACAAGACCGGAACGACGAACGACCGCAAGGACACCGCGGCGTACGGCTTCCTCGCTCCACCCGCGGATCCCGACGCCTACGCGCTCGCCGTGGGCGTGTGGATGGGCAACTCCGACTCGACGCCCAACACCGACAGCCTGTCCCTCGAGTCATCGGCGCCGCTGTGGTCGCGCATCCTCACGGAAATCAGCCAGAACACGCCGATCGCCAAGTTCAAGCGGCCGGACGGCCTGACCGACGTGACGGTCGACGCGTTCAGCGGCCTGCTCCCCGGCCCCGGCACGGTCTCGACGGTGAAGGAGATCTTCATCAAGGGCACAGAGCCCAAGCAGAAGGACAACCTCCACGTCGACGTCCAGATCGACTCGGCGACCGGCAAGCTCTGGCAGGACGGCTGCACCGGCCCGATGGTCACCGAGAGCGTCCTCGACTTCAGCCAGGCCGAGCCGCGGTTCCCGCAGTGGCAGCCGTACACCCAGGAATGGGCGCAGCGCGCAGCCAAGGGCCCGGGCGTCCGCGGCGGGCCCAAGAAGACGCGGACGATGTACTTCTACAGCCTCGGCTTCCATCCGTTTGGCGCGACGTGGGGCGGCAAGTTCAAGCCCACCGACGTCTGCCAGCCGCTCGTCTTCTGCCCGCCCGGCGGCGGGCCCCCGACGCCGCAGCCTTCGGATGCCATCCCCTGCATCCCGCCCCCGACGCCGGAGCCGTCGCACGGCAACCCGCACGACACGCCGCCACCCACCGTGGCCCCGACCCCGGCCCCGACGAAGGGCGGCAAGCCGACGGCCACGCCCGCCGGCACCCAGCAGAAAGCGACGCCGACCGCGGCACCTGCCACGGCCCTGCTGCTGCCCATTGCCACGTTCCCGCTGCTCGCGCCGTTTGCGGCCTTCGCGATCGGTCGCCGGTTCAAGCCCGGCAAGCGCCCGGATCGGAAGCCGCGCCGCTAGTCCGTCTCTGCGCGCGGCCCGTCCCTCGCGACGCCCCTAGCCGACCTCGACGACGGTCACCCCGTCGCCGCCCTCCCCGCGCTCGCCGGCGCGAACCGTCTTCACCAGCGGATGCGCGGCCGCGTCCGAGCGAACCGCATCGCGGAGCGCGCCCGTGCCCATGCCGTGGATCACGGTGACCCGGGCCAGGCCCGCCAGCGACGCGTCCTCGAGGTAGCGCTCCAGCGCGGTCAGCGCCTCGTCGACCCGGGCGCCGCGGAGGTCGAGCGACATCGGCACGCTGCGCGAGCGGGCGAGCCGCAGCTGCGCCACGTTCGTACCTGTCGAGCCGGTGCCGTCGGTGCTGCCACGTGCCTGGACGGGCGCGACGTCCGCCGCGGAATCGCCGGCCCGCTCGAGGTCGGCGAGGTCGACGCTGATCCGCATCTGCCCGGCTTCGAGCGTGGCGCGGCCCTTTGCCCTGTCCAGGTCGGCGATGCGGCCCGTCCAGCCACCGGCAACGCTCCTGGCGGCGTCGCCCACCTGCCAGGCCGGCGGTCCGCCGGCTGTCGAGCCAGCGCCAGGAGCGGCGCTCGTCCCGTCGCCGGCACCGCCGCGAGTGCGAGCGCGGCCCGTCGGCTGGGTGGGCAGTCGATCGAGGCGCTCCTCCGCGCGCTCGAGCAGCGCATCGATCGCGGGCACCGTGAGCGAGCCCCGTTCCAGGGCCTTCCGCGCCGTCTCCAGCTCCGCTCGGAGCTCCTCGACGATGCGGACCGCCTGCTCGCGCGCGACTCGCTCCGTGTCGGCGCGCGCCTGCTGCGCGCGACGCCGTTCCTCCGCGGCGGTGCGCAGCGCCTCGCCGGCGCGGACCTCGGCCTCCCGGGCGCGGGCCTTCGATTCCGCGGTCTCGCTTTCGACCTCGCGGATCCGGGCCAGCGTCGCCTCGAACGTCGCCTGGGCCTCCGAGAGGCGCGAGCGCGCGTCGGCGACGAGCGTCGCGGGCAGGCCGAGGCGCTCCGCGATCGCGAATGCCTGCGAGCCGCCCGGCAGCCCGATCGTCAGTCGATACGTCGGGCTCAGCGTCTCGATGTCGAACTCCACCGAGGCGTTCGTGGCGCCGGGCGTCGTGTGCGCGTACGCCTTCAGCTCCGCGTAGTGGGTCGTGGCGGCGACGAGCGCGCCAGCCTTGATGAAGTGGTCGAGCAGCGCCTGGGCCAGCGCGGAGCCCTCGGTCGGGTCAGTGCCGGCGCCCAGCTCGTCGAGCAGGACCAGGGTCCCGGGGGCGGCCGCGCCCACGATCCGGATGATCGAGCGCATGTGCCCGGAGAAGGTGGACAGCGACTGCGCGATCGACTGCTCGTCGCCGATGTCGGCGAACACGTCCCTGAAGACGGGGAGCCGTGAGCCGCCCGCGGCCGGGATGTGGAGGCCTGCCTGGTGGATCAGCGACAGCAGGCCCAGCGTCCGCAGCGTGACCGTCTTGCCGCCGGTGTTCGGGCCGGTGACGACGAGGGCCGTGTAGCCGTCGCCGAGCCGGATGTCCGTGGGCACAACGCGGCCGGTGAGGCCGGGGTGGCGCGCCGACAGGAACTCGACCTCCTGGCGCTTCGTGGTCTCGGGACGCGTGGCGCCCATCTCGCCGGCGAGCTGGCCCTTGGCGGCCCAGAAGTCGAACCGCGCGAGCGCGCCGAGCGTCTCGCGCAACGGGCCCGCGTTCGCGCCGACGAGCGCCGACAGCTCGTCGAGAATCCGCTCGACCTCCTCCTGCTCGGCCACCTGCGCCTCCCGCCAGGCGTTGCCGAGCTCCACGACCACGAGTGGCTCGATGAACAAGGTCTGGCCGCTGCCGGACGCGTCGTGGACGATGCCCTTGACGCGACCCTTGGCCTCGGCCTTGACCGGCACCACGTAACGCCCGTTGCGCAGCGTGACGATGGGCTCCTGCAGCGCGCCGCCGAGCTCCGAGGAACCGACGAGCGTGTCGAGGCGGCGACGAAGCCGGTCGAAGGCGACGCGGACCGCAGCGCGGAGACCGCCGAGCCGCGGCGACGCCGTGTCGAGCAGCTCCCCCGACGGGTCGAAGGAGCGCGCGAGCGTCGAGCTGATCGCCGGCAGCGGGTGGAGCACGCGGCCGAGCTCGCGCTGGAGCGGCCGGCGGGCGTCCGCGAGATGCGGCTTGAGCGCCGCGACGGCGTCGAGCGTGGCCCACACGTCGAGGAACTGCTCCGCGTCGAGCCGGCCGCCGCGCGCCGCGCGCTCGATCGCCGGCCCGATGTCCCGTGCCCCGCTGATCCCGACGCCCGGCTTCTCCTCGATCAGCGCGCGGGCTTCATCGGTCTCATCGAGGCCGCGAGCCACCAGCACCGGGTCGGATTCGGGGACGAGCGCCTCGGCCAGCCGCCGGCTCGGCCCGAACGAGGTTCGTTCGGCGAGGCGCGCGCGGACGAGCGGGAACTCGAGCAGGTCGATCGATCGGGAATCCACGCTCCTAGGATGCACTCCCGCGTGGCCGGGTGCCGGAGACCGCGCTGCTGTCGGGGTCGAGGAAGCGCCAGGGCCGGCTGCGCCACGGCTCGGCGGCATACCCGATGCCGATCCGCGGTGTTGCCACCACCCGGTCCGGCGGGCGTCCCACCTCGAGCCGGACCGGCGCCTGCGCGTCGAGCAGGTCCATGCCGGTAT
>DASSHR010000388.1:0-1210 GCA_035692745.1 Candidatus Limnocylindrales bacterium
CTAGTGTCATGTCAAATAGATAATGTCTGTTAAAATAACCTATCTTTACCATCCAAAAAGACGATGGTACATTATAAAGTAACATTAACTGATGCCGAACGGCAGGAATTAAAAGCAATCATGGGTAAAGGCAAGCACACATCGCAACAATTTCGCAATGCTTGTATTTTGCTTAATTGTGATGCAGGCAAACATGGTCAGTCATTTGCAAATGAGCAAATTGCTGAAATGCTTCAGATCAATACCAAAACAGTTGAGCGGATGAAACAGCGCTTCGTAGAGGAAGGCTTTGAGGCTTGCATTGAACGAAAGGCATATCCAGCAGAAGTCAAAGAATTGAAAGTCGATGGGGATTTTGAAGCGCATTTGATTGCGCTCAGTTGCAGCAAAGCTCCACAAGGACGGAGCAGGTGGTCCCTGCGCTTGTTGGCTGACAAGATGGTGGAATTAAAGTTTGTTGAGAATGTATCGCATGAAACAATACGGCAGGTTCTAAAAAAAACGAAATTAAGCCGTGGAAAGTAAAGGGCTGGATAATCGCACCACTCCAAAGCAGTGATTTTGTTGCACACATGGAAATGGTCCTGGATGTTTACAAAACCAAGTACAATAAAGATTTTCCAGTCGTTTGCATGGATGAATCGCCCAAACAGTTGATAAAAGAAACCAAGTTGCCAATAGCGCGTAAAAAGGGCAGCGATTGTAAAGAAGATTATGAATATGAGCGATGTGGAGTGGCCAATATTTTTATGGCCAATGAACCATTAAGAGGTAAAAGATACGTAAAGGTTACAGAGGTGAAAACAAAGTTAGACTGGGCTGTATTTATTAAAGAGATAGCCGATAATTACTATCCCTCTGCTAAAAAGATCAGATTAGTTATGGACAATTATGGAACGCATAAGCCGGCAGCTCTATACGAAACCTTTGCACCAGAGGAGGCAAAGCGGATATGGGATAGATTTGAATTTATTTATACGCCTAAACATGGAAGTTGGTTGAATATGGCGGAAATAGAATTGCATGTATTGATGGGACAATGTTTAAACCGCAGGATTAGCACGATGGAGGAAATGAAAACAGAAGTTAACGCCTGGCAAAAAGATCGAAATAATAAAGAGGCAAAGATCAACTGGCAGTTCACTAATGATAAGGCAAGGATAAAATTAAAAAAACTTTATCCGACAATTTTAATTTGACATGACACTAG
>DASSHR010000389.1:0-7435 GCA_035692745.1 Candidatus Limnocylindrales bacterium
GTGCTCGTGTTCTTCGACGGCCACTTCGCCGATGCGCTCGGGATCTCGACCGGGCCGGTGATCGAGAGCTGGGTGCCGATCTTCGTGTTCACGATCCTGTTCGGGCTGTCCATGGACTACCACCTGTTCATCCTCACGCGAATCAAGGAGGCGCGGGATCACGGGCTGGACTCGCGGTCGGCGGTGGCGCGTGGCATCTCCGTGACCTCGGGCACGATCACGAGCGCCGCCTCGATCATGGTGGTGGTGTTCGCGGTCTTCGTGACCTTCAAGTTCGCGTTCATCCAGCAGCTCGGCCTCGGGCTTTCCGTCGCCGTGTTCATCGACGCCACGCTCATTCGCTCCGTGCTCCTGCCGGCGACGATGACGCTGCTGGGCGACTGGAACTGGTGGCTGCCACGCTGGCTGGGCTGGCTGCCGCGCGTGACGATCGAGGGCGGGCCAGGCGCGGCCGAATCGGAAGCCGAGCCCGCCTGACCCCGTGCCCACGTTCCAGGATGTCCGCGAGATCGCTCTCGGCCTGCCCGAGGTCAACGAGGTCGTGACCTGGGGCACGGACATCAACTTCCGGGTCAACCAGAAGATGTTCGTGATCGGCGGCGAGGACGCCACGGCAGTGACCGTCAAGGCATCGATCACGACCCAGGCGGAGCTGCTCGACCTCGACCCCGAGACGTTCGGCAAGGCGGCATACGTCGGTCGATTCGGCTGGGTCACGGTGCAGCTCGCGCGGGTCGATCGCGCGACGCTCGAGCAGCTGTTGCGGGATGCGTGGCGCGCGACCGCGCCGGCGAAGCTGCGCGGGCTCGTTCCGTGAACGCCGGCGGTTTCACCATCCGGCCCGCCACTGCGGATGACGCGTCCGCCGAGGCGGACCTCGAGTACGACAGCGCGATCCACCACGCCACGATCGACCCAGATCGCTGGCGGGTGCCGGCACGTGAGGACGTCGCCGGCCACCGACGGTACTGGTCGAACGCCAAGCCGCGCGACGCCGGTTTCGTGGCGGTCACGGATGCGGAGGGCGGCGACGGTGGCGTCGTCGGCATGATCGAGCTCTGGCTCCGACGGCCCATCGCCGTGACCGGTAATGCCCGGGTCGCGCGCCTCGAGGTCAACCTCGGCATCGCCGTCGCGCCGGACTGGCGCGGACGCGGCGTGGGCACGGCGCTGCTCCGGGCGGGCGAGGCCTGGGCACGCGAGCAGGGCGCGGAGCGCATGAGCCTGTGGGTGGACGGCTTCAACACCGGTGCCCGGCGCCTCTACGAGCGCATGGGCTACACAGCCTGGGGCCTTGAGATGGACAAGCCGATCGATCCCGAGCCGGAAGCCGTCGACGGTCCGCAGCTGGTCCGGAACGCGGATGGCGAGGTGGTGCCGACGCTCGTGGGCGACCGCGTCACCCTGCGGCCGATGCGGCGCACCGACCGGGCCGCGATCATCCGGTTGCTCGAGGATCCGTCGATCGCTGCGATCTGGGATACCCGCGGCCCCGCCCACAGCGCCGACGAGCTGCTCGCGGGCGACGCGAACTTCACCGTCTGGGCCATCGAGGTCGACGGCGAGTTCGCGGGCTCCATCCAGGCCTCCGAGGAACCCGATCCGGACTATCGCAAGGCTGGCATCGACATCTTCGTCTCGACGCGGTTCCAGGACCGCGGCCTCGGGACGGACGCGCTGCGCACACTCGTGCGCTACCTGATCGATATTCGCGGCCACCACCGGCTCACGATCGACCCTGCCGCGTCGAACGCGCGGGCGATCCGGAGCTACGAGAAGGTCGGGTTTCGGCCGGTCGGGGTCATGCGCCGCTACGAGCGCGGCAAGGACGGCTCGTTCCACGACGGCCTGCTGATGGATCTGCTCGCGGACGATCTGCGGTCCGACGATGTGCGGTCCGTGGACGTGCGTCCTCGGTGACGACGTGGCGCACGCTTCGCTCGCGAATCGTCCTGCCGATCGCCATCGCGGCAGCCGTGGTGGTGTGGTTCCTGATCATCTCCAGCAGCGTCGAGCGCGCGCGCGCCGCGTGCATCGATCGCGGCGGCCAGATCACCCTCGATCTCGACGAGCGCGGCGTGAGCTACGTGCAGTGGTGCGTGGTTCCCGGCGCCACGCGCGAGCGGATCTGACTGGCGATCCCGACCGCCCCTGCCATCCGCCGAGGGAAGTTGGGGTATCCTGCGCGCTCGCGGGCCTGTAGCTCAATGGCAGAGCAGCTGACTCTTAATCAGCGGGTTGAAGGTTCAAGTCCTTCCAGGCTCACCAGCTCCCACTGCTGACAACGAAACGACCCCGAGGCGGATGCCCCGGGGTCGCAACGTTTCTGGTTCGGAAGGCCGGGTGGCCCGGGAGCGTCAGGCCCCCAGCGACGCCCCGAACATCTGGATGAGCTGGCCGACGATCTGCATCGTCGGGACCTCGACCGAGGTCGCCGGCGCCGTGAAGTCCGGCGAGGACGGCGTCGAGAACGCAACCGTCAGGTTCGCGGTCCCGGCATCGGTGCCCGTCGAGGTGATGTGGATGTCCATCTCGACAAGGTGCTTCGACGCGCTGTCCACCCACAGGTCACCGGTGACCGTGGCGGTCTTCGCGGCCTCGCGCAGCTGATCGAGCTGGCCCTTCTGGACGGTGCTCGGGACCATGCCCGAGTCGAGGAACTTGTTCACGTCGACGGCGACCGTGATGTGCGCCGCGTTGGCGCCGTTCTTCGTCTCGGTGCCGGCCAGCGTCAGCGTGATGCCCGCGTTGTTGAGGTCCGTCTTGAGCGTCGCGGCGTCGGTCGCCGTGGTCGGTGCGGCCGTGGCGGAGCCGGCGGCGCCCATGCCGAGCGTGTCGAGGTCGGCCTTCGTGAGGAGCTTCAGCCAGCCGGTCAGGTCCCCGGACGGAAGGGTGATCCCGCCCTGCGCCGAGAAGAGCGTGAGCAGCGTCCCCAGGATCGGGCTCTTGGCGTACAGCGCCTGGCCGTCGTAGAGGACGTCGGCATCGATCGTGCTGCCGGTGATCCCGAGCTGGGCGAGCTCATCGGCGCCGACGTTGAGCGCCGCCGCGGGGAGCGACAGGTGGAACGAGCCCTTGCCCGCTGCGCTGTCGATGACGATTCGAATCGCGCCCGGATCGAGCGTGACCGTCGTCCCGGCGCTGGTCACGCCGGCGCCGATGTCGATCTGGACCTGGTTCTGCGTGGAATTGCGCGTGTCGAGCACGAGCTGGTACGGATCGCTGCTCGCGTTGTTGCCGCAGCCGGCCACGAGCATGACGAACAGCGCGGCCGTGCCGAGCGAAAGGAGCTTTCGCATCGTTCCCCCTCTTGTTGGACCCTCGCGGTTGAGGATAGCGGGTGGGCCCGCGACGTCAGGTGCCGTCAGACCCTCACCAGACGGACGAACGCATCGATGTCGACGCGGCCGCTCACGACCACGACCTTCACCGTGTGCAGCCCGTTCGCGCCCCAGTTGACGGCATAGACCTGGGCGCGCGCCGTCGCGGTGGACGTGTTGAGGTTGATCGTGGCCTTGAGCACCCCGTCGACGAACACCTGCGCCGTCCCGCGTGTCGAGCTCTTGTAGGCGATCCATGCCGCGCCCGAGGCGTTGATCGTGTAGGTCGCGGACGCGCCCGGCGACGTGGAGTACTTCGAGGTCCCACCGAAGTACGACGACGAGGTGCCCGTGGACCAGGCCCCCGTGTACGAGATCAGGCTGCTCGTCTGATCGCTCACGATGGCCCGGAAGCTCGGGCCGTAGCTGTACGACGACACCAGGCCGGACTTGTCGGTCGCGCGGACCCGGTAGCGATAGGTCTTGCCCTTCGTCAGCGACTGGTTGATCGACGTCGTCAGGGCGGTCGACAGCGAGACCGTCGACCACGTCCCGCCGCTCACCTGGCGCTGGAGCTTGTACGAGGTGAGCCCGTCGGCATCGCAGGCCGACCAGGCGTCCTTCACCCGGACCGTCGTCGAGGTCACGGTCGTGTTCGCGTAGAGCGTCGGGCTGGGGGCGGTCATCGTCGGCGCGCTGTTCGTCACCGTGAGCTTGACCGTCGTCGATCTCGTCAGGCCGCCGGACGAGCCGTTCACGGTGATCGTGAACGTGCCGCGCGGTGTCGGCGTGGTGCAGTTCGAGGTCGTGATCGTGAGCACGGTCGAGCCGGCGGTCGTCGGGTTCGCGACGAAGGTCGCCTTGGTGCCCGCTGGCAGGCCGGTGGCGCCGAAGGTGATGGAGCCGGGGAAGCTCGAGCGGGTGATGTTGATCGTCCACGACGCGCTCTTGCCCTGCAAGGCAGAGGCCGTCGAGGTCGCGGGCGCGAGCGAGAAGCTCATCACCGTCAGGCTGGTGCAGGCGAGCCCGTTGCTCGTGTTGTTCGAGGCGTCCGTCGCGCGCACGCAGACCGGGTACGTGCCCGCGGTCGCGGGTGCGGTGATCGTCGAGGTGACGGCCTCGCTCGATTCGCCGAACGCGCCATCGACCGCCGACATCGACGTCCACGAGCCGCCGTTCAGCCGCTTCTGGGCCGACGCGACAGCGACGTTGTCGGTGGCCGTCGAGGTCACCGTGACGGTGGCGCCCGGAATCACGCGGTTCGGGGAGAGGACCGGGGCCGTGACGCTGGGGACCGTGAGGTCAGGCGGTGCCGTGACGACCGGGGTTGCCGTGGGCGGAACGGGGGTCGCGGTGGGCGGAACGGGGGTCGACGTGGGTGGCACCGGGGTCGCGGTCGGGGGCAACGGCGTCGGTGTCGGCGTGGCCGCGACCGTCGGCGACGGGCTCGGTGGATTCGGCGTTTGCGTCGGCGGCGGTGCATCCGTGCAGCCCGCGAACCGGAACGAGCCGATGCGGGTGTGGTGGTTCAACCCGCTCACCGGGTAGTACTCGCTCGTGAACCAGAACGTGCAGCCGTCGGGATCGAGCGTCATCGCTGCGTAATCGCCCCAGCGGCTGCAGGCGGAGCCGCCGCAATTGCCGACCTGCGTGCCGGTACCGTCGATCAGCGTCGCTTCGGTGAGCGTGATCGTGCTCGCGGCGTCACCGGCGAGGCGACCTGCATATCGGATGGCCGGGAAGGTGGTCGCGCTGGCCACGCTGTACCCGATGGCCATGTCGCCGTTCCGGTTCGCGGCGACGCTCGGGATGAACCGGTTGTCCGTGTCCGGGTTGTAGGTCCCGGCCTGGAGCGTGGTCGCACCGACGGTGCCGCCGGTGACGGGCACCTGGTACCAGCGCACCGCGGCCTGGCTGCTGCTCGCCCCGGCCACGGAATGGGCATCCCACAGCGACTCGACGCCGCCGATGTTGGTGTACTGGTTCTGGACCATGAGCCGGTAGCTGAGCGTGTCGAGGTTGTTGCCACTCTTCGACGGCACGCTGTTCGGCGGCAGGCTCCACGACGCGCCGGTCAGCGCCGTCGACGGGCCGGTGAACGTCGAGTTCGCGGTGTTGGACCAGTCGACGTGGAATTTCCAGACGCGCATCGCGTTGTAGTCGAGCAGGCCGGTGAAGAGGTTCGGGCGGCCAGCGGGCGGGGTGCCCGTCTGGGCACGCGCGTTGCTCGGCAGCAGCGTGAACGGCGAGGCGCCCTGGACCTTACCAACGTCGAAGCTCACGGATTGGGCGGTCTCGCCCGCGTACATCTGTGCCTTGTCGAGCGCCCAGACCCGGACGTTCTGGAACGCGCCGCCGGCGGGGAAGCCGAACATGTTCGCGGACATGTAGATGCCGTCCGGCCAGATGCCGAGCTTCGGATAGTCGCCGAGTGCGTCGGTCGTCGCGAGCGAGTAGAAGTACCAGCCGCCCGATACGGGGTCGCCGCTCTGCGAGACCGCGAAGCACTGGAAGGCGCCGGGCGGGCTCACGACGTTGCCCGATCCATCCAGCTTGAAGGCGAAGTCGGTGATGACCCACCGATCGGCGAAGGTGTCGTAGAGGACAACGGGATCGCCGAAGTTGTCCGTGTCGCACAGGTTGCCGAAGTGACCCTGGCTCATCAGCGCGTCGAACGTGAAGGCGGCCACCTGCGAGCCGGTCGACTTGTTGAAGATTCCGATCGCGGTGTTGATCGTCTGGATGTAGTACGCGGGCCCGACGTCGCCATTCGTGTCCGGGGGATGGCCGGCGCCGCATGGCGTGCCGTTGCAGTCGGTGTTGTTGGCGAGACCCTCGAAGCTCGTCGCGGGACCGGGGGCGGGTGCGGACACGGGCGACTCGCCGGTGCCGACCGCCGCGAGGGCGGCCTCTCCCACCAGCGCCGGCGCGGGATCCTCGCGCTCGTCGCCCTCCTCGCCTTCCTCCTCGCCGTCGTGTTCCTCCGCCTCGGACGCCCGGGGCAGCGTCCGCACGTCGACATTCGAGCGGCCGGCGTGCATCGTGGCGACGTGCGGGCCGCCGTTTGCGCCGGGATTGCCGGCGGCCGTGTCGACCGAAGGCGCACCGATCGGGCCGCCGGGCCGCGCCGGGTTGTTGATCGGCGGCAGCCCGGGTGTGGAGCCGGAGGAGCCGAGCCCAACGGCCGCGGCAAGGACGACGATCGTCACGCCTGCCACGAGCAGCGCGCGACGTCGAATGGCCAACCAGCCCGGTTCCCGACCCACCACGTTCGCGATCCTAGGCCGCGCGTTGTCCTCCGTCGAGCAACCAATCGGGCTATGTGTCGGACAATGTGCAGGTGACGTCGCCCACCGCCACGCCGCTGCGCGCCGAGCCGGCGAACGTCGACGCGCTCCCCGTCGGCTCGCGCATCCTCCACATCGGGCCGCCCAAGACGGGCACGACCGCCCTGCAGGCCGCATTCCACCTCAACCGCCCGGCGTGCGAGGCACAGGGGGTGCACTACGCGAGCAACGGGCGACACGCGATGACCGCCGTCCTCGCGGGCATCGACCAGCCGTCGCCGTGGTCCCCGACGCGCAAGCCGCCGGCACGGTGGACCTGGACGCGCCTGCTCTCGAACATCCGCGCCTCCACCGCCGACCGCCTGGTGCTCAGCAGCGAGTTCTTCGCGGACGCGTCCCCCGAGGCGATCCGCCGCGTCGTCGACGAGTTTGACCCGGCGCGGATCCAGGTCGTGGTGACGCTCCGCCCGCTCGCTCGGATCATCCCGTCGCAGTGGCAGCAGTTCGTGCAGAACCAGCTCACGGTGCCGTTCGAGGAATGGGTCGAGGCGCTGGTGAACCAGCCGCGCGGGACCCTGACGCCGGTGTTCTGGCGCCGGCACCGGCATGACGAGCTCGTCGCGCGCTGGGCGCAGGTCGTCGGGCCGGACCGCGTCACCGTGATCGCGCTCGACGATCGGGACCGGGACATGGTCCTGCGCGTCTTCGAACGGCTCACCGGTCTCCGGGCGGGCACGCTCGTCGCGGAGCCGGACCTCGCCAACCGATCGATGACGGTGCCCGAGATCGAGACGATCCGCGCCTTCAACCTCGCCTACAAGTCGATGC
>DASSHR010000390.1:0-7051 GCA_035692745.1 Candidatus Limnocylindrales bacterium
GAGATCCCGAGCTGGAGGCGGCCACCGGCGATGAGGTCCGCGGCGCCGGCATCCTCGGCCATGTACAGCGGGTTCTCGTAGCGCATGTCGATGACGGCGGTGCCGATCTCGATCTTCTTCGTCCGCGCCCCGACCGCGGCGAGGAGCGGGAACGGCGAGGCGAGCTGCTGCGCGAAGTGATGGACACGGAAGTACGCGCCGTCCGCGCCGAGATCCTCGACGGCCTCCGCGAGCTCGATCGACTGGATGAGCGCGTCCGCGCCGGAGCGGACCTGCGAGTACGGCGACGTCGACCAGTGGCCGAACGACAGGAACCCGATCTTCTTCACGGGCCGATTCTATGGGCAGGAACGCGAGGCGCCCGCCGGGAGGAAGGCGGGCGCTCGCAGGTGATCGACGAAGGTCAACTGTTGGGTTGGTTGCCGAGGTGCACGCCCTCGTGGTGGCGCGTCCGACCGTCGGATTGGGTCGCGCCACCGGTTCCAGGCCCGACATCGCTGGCAATCGACTCGGCAGGCGGCCCGAGCTCGATCACCTCCTCGGGTGGGGTCATTCGGTCGGCCTGGTTCTCGGGCTCGGGGCGAAGGTTGTCCTGGCGCTCGCGCGAGGGATCGTTGGCATTGCTCATCGAAGCACCTACAGGTGGGCCTGGCCGGCGTGCTCCGGATGCTCCGCCTGCATCGTCGTGCCGCAGCAGCAGGTGAACGTGCGCATGCTCGGCATCTTGGCGGGATCGCCATGGTGCTTGATCGTGATCTCACAGCCACAGGTCGGACAGACGAAGTCCTCGCCGTCGCGCATCTCCAGCCGGTCACGGGTCTGCAGGGTCTCCATGGGAGCGCTCCTTTCGGTGCGTGGGTGCCGTCCCCATAGCGTCGGTCGAAAAGGGTTGCGGACCCCTTTCCATCGAGCGCCTCGCGGCCCAGTCACCTACCGCTTGCGTGCTACATACCGAGTATGTATCCTGCGGCGACACCGCCTGCTGGAGGTTCGATGTCGGTTCGATACGGGTTGCTGGCGCTCCTCGCCGAGGCGCCGAGCCACGGCTACCAGCTGAAGTCCGCGTTCGAGCATCGGACCGCGAACCAGTGGCTGCTCAACATCGGGCAGGTCTACACGACGATCCAGCGCCTCGAGCAGAAGGGCCTCGTGGAGTCCGTCTCGGCGCCGTCACCGGACGACGACCGGCGCGAGTACCGCATCACGGACGCGGGCCGCACGGAGCTCGAGAGCTGGTTCGCCAGCCCCGTCGTGCTCGACGAGCCCACCCGGGACGAGCTCACGATCAAGGTCCTGCTCGCCACGGCGGCGGGATCGGTCGATGTCAGTGGGCTGCTCCAGCGACAGCGGCGAGCCTCGATCGAGCAGCTCCAGGCGTACACGCAGCGGAAGGCCGCAGCGGATCCGGAGCGCGACGTCGCGTTCCTGATCCTGCTCGACGCGCTGATCTTCCGAACCGAAGCCGAGATCCGTTGGCTCGATGCCTGCGACGCGCGCCTGCGCGCGCTGGGGATGACGGGTGCGCCGGCAGGCGCCACCGAGGAGGGCGACCGATGACGACGATGGTCCAGCTCGATGGCGCGGCCCGCTGGTTCGGGGCCGGGCACACGCGGGTCGTGGCCCTGCATCCGACCACGCTCGCGGTCGCGGCGGGCGAGCTGCTGGCCGTCATGGGCCCGAGCGGCTCGGGCAAGACGACGCTGCTCTCGCTCGTCGGCGGCCTGGACAAGCCGAGCGAGGGCCGGTTGGTCGTCGACGGCAAGGACGTCGGGTCGATGAACCCGAAGGAGCTGGCCCTGCTGCGGCGCCGGACGGTCGGCTATGTCTTCCAGGACCTGAACCTGCTCGCCGGCCTGACGGCGGCCGAGAACGTGGCGATCCCGCTGGAGCTCGACGGTCGCTCGGTTGGTGACGCGCGCCATGCCGCCCTCGACTCGCTCGCGTCCGTGGGCCTGGGCGAGCTGGCGAACCGCTTCCCGGACGACCTCTCCGGCGGAGAGCAGCAACGGGTGGCGATCGCTCGCGCCCTCGTCGGCGGCCGGCCGATCCTCCTCGCGGACGAGCCCACGGGCGCCCTCGACTCGATGACCGGCGAGTCCGTGATGCGGCTCCTGCGCCGGCACTGCGACGAGGGTGGCACGGCGATCCTCGTCACCCACGACGCCGCGCACGCCGCCTGGGCACACCGTGTGGTGTTCCTGCGCGACGGCCGCGTCGTCGATGAGGCGCGCTCGGCGTCCGCGCCCGACGCGGCCGTGCCCGGTGCAACCGCGGCCGATGCGACTGTTTCCGAGATGGCGGGCGCACCTGCGTGAGCGCCGCAGGTGCGCTCCTGCGCGTCTCGCGCCGCGATGTCCGGCGAAGCCCGTGGCGGAGCCTGCTCGTCGGGCTGCTGATCCTGCTGCCCGTCATGGGCATGGCGTGGGGGATCACGATCCTGGCAACGGTCCTGCCGAGCGCGGACGCGCGCGACACGCACCAGATGGGCGCCGCGGACCTTCTCGTCCAGGCGGGCAGCTCCGAGGCGCGGCGCAACGCGCTGTTCCCGCCGGGCACACGGCTCGAGCCGATGATGGAGTCAGGCGGCAGGCTGCTGCTGCCGGGCACCAGCGCGAACGTCAGCGTCACGGCGCGTGATCTCGACGGCCTGGCGCGCGGCAGCCTCACCATCGCCGACGGGCGGCAGCCCACGGTTCCCGGTGAGGCAGCCATCAGCGCGTCCCTCGCGACCGTCACGGGAGCGTCGATCGGCGGACAGATCCAGCTCGAGGACATCGGCACGCTCCGGGTGGTTGGAATCGTCGAGGACCCGTGGGATCTCAGCGGTCGCCTCGTGCTGCTTGTGGCGACGACCGCCCGCGGGATGCCCGACGCGGAGGTTGCGTGGCTGGTGGCGTTGCCGCCGGGCGCCGATCCGATGCCGATCTTCCTCGCCGCGGGCGACCCGGCCCAGGCGGACGACCCGATCGGCATGAGCTGGCGTCAGGCGAGCGGGCCACTCGCCGAGCTGTCCGGCACGGCCGGCAGCAACGGGCCGCCGACGCCGGCGGTCATGGTGCTCGGCGGCCTCGTGCTGCTCGAATCGGCGCTCGTCGCGGCGGCGGCGTTCGCGGTCAGCATTCGCCGGCGTCAACGAGAGCTCGGGCTGCTGGCCGCGACCGGCGGCGAGCCACGGCATCTCGCCGGGACCGTGCTCGGCGAGGGCCTCGTCCTCGGCGTGCTCGGTGCGGCCGGGGGGGTGGCCGCCGGGCTGATCGCCGCGGCGCTGACCTCGCCGTTCCTGCCCGACCTGACGAATCAGCGCACCCCGCCGCCGGTCCTCGAGCCGGTGGCGCTCGGCGCTGCGGCCCTGATCGGGTTGATCGCGGCCCTGGTCGCCGCCTCCGTCCCCGCGTGGGCCGCGTCGAGGATGCCCGTGCTGCTCGCGCTGTCCGGTCGCCGTCCGCCCAGCGCTCCCGCGCGGCGCTACCTCCGCCTCGGACTCGCGGTCGTTGCGCTCGCCGCGCTGATGACGTTCGGCGGCGCCACGCTGAGCCTCACGTCGGATGACAACACCGTGCCGATGCTCCTCCTCGCCGGCGGCGCGATGCTCGGCACTCTCGGATTCGGGGCGATCAGCCCGTGGCTCCTGGAGCGCCTCGAGGGCGTGTCGGCGCGGATGCCCGTATCCGGCCGAATCGCCCTGCGCGACACGGCACGGGCGCGCTCCCGCAGCGCCCCGATCGTCACGGCAATCCTCGCAAGCCTGGCGGCGACCATCGCGATCGGCGCGTACGCGACGAGCCGGGACGCGGAGATCGCGGCGCGCTACGAGCCATGGATGGCCCCGGACCAGATCATCATCGAAGGGCCCGACGCCGCGCAGGCCGGGCCGGCGGCCGCACTGGCAGTGCACGCGATCGCGTCGTCGGTCGTCCCCGGCTCGATGGTCGAGGACGACAGCGGCGGTGCGCGCTACGCGCGGATCGAAGCGCCGGGCGCGCATCTCGCCGACCCGAATGACGTGCCCCGTGGTGCGCCTCCCAGCTGGGGCGTGGGCTACACCGGGTACAACGTGTCGATCGCTGATGCGCCACTGCTTCGCGCGCTCCATGCGGAAGCGGCGGCGGCAGATCTCGACGCCGGCGTCGTCGTGCTGCTGACCCAGCGGGCATGGGCCGGGCTGGATCACGTGTCCGTGATCATCAGCGATGGGGAAACGGATTCGCCGGGCGTGGAGCTGCCCGCCCGAGCGGTCATGACCGGCATCGGAGGTGGCGGCAACCTCCCGGAGGTGTTGATCAGCGCTTCGACTGCCGCGCACCTCGGGCTCAGCCCATCGGAGCCCTACCGATACGTGCTCCGGCTCGACCACGCGGTGACCGATGCGGATCTCCAGGCGGCCGCGGCGGCGTCGGCGCCGTTTCCGGATACCCGCGCCGACGCGGATCGAGGGCCGGGCAACCCCGACGCCGCGCTTCGGGTCTTCCTCGTCATCGCGAGCCTCCTCTTCGCGGTCACGGTCACCGGAATCGCGGTGTCGCTCGGCGAGATCGAATCCCGGCCCGACCAGCGGACGCTCCTGGCGCTGGGTGCGGAGCCCCGGCTGCGCCGGCGGATCACGGCGGCTCGGGCGGGCGTGCTGGCGATCCTCGCCGGCTGCCTGGCGGTCCCAGCCGGACTGCTGCCCGTCTGGGGCCTGCTCGAGAGCCGGGGCTCGCACATGCTCATCCCCGTGCCCGAGATCGCCGCGGCGGTGGCGGTCCTCCCGCTGCTCGCGATCGGTGCGACCTGGCTCCTGGCGCGACCGATCCCCGACTGGTCGGCGTTCCGTTCGCCCTCGGGGTAGGCCAGCAGCGTCAGCGCGGCCGGCGCCGGTTCACGATCACGGCCGTTCCCGCGATTCCGACCAGCCCGATCAGCGACATCGCCCCGACCTCGATCGGCACCCAGCCGTTGATGATCTCTCGCGTGACGCCGCGCGGCACCAGCGAGTAGCCGTGCGTCTCGAGCCAGTGCTCGGGCCCGGAGTCCGGGTCCTCCGTCTGCTCCATTGCCTCCGGAGGGACGCGGGAGTAGATGGTGTCGTCGACCCATGGGATCAGCTCGCCCTCCGGCGTCCGCCAGAAGTAGCCGAACGAGTAGTGGGCGCGATACCACGTTTCCTGGCTGATCGGGATGGCACGGTCCCGCAGCCAGTCGAAGCGGGCGTTCTCAGCGACGGATCCAAGGCCGGCACACAGGATGGCGCCGATGAGGAATGCCGGGAGGCTGCGGGCGAATGCCGCGCCGACGAAGGTACCCAGCCCCAGCGCCGCGAGCGCGCGGACCACCAGGATCGGCCCCTGTGACGTCGAGTGGAGCACCTCGATCGATGGGTTGGTCGAATCAAGCACCGTCGCGGCGACTGCCGCGAACGAGATCGCCACGCCGAGCGCGATCAGGACGGGGACCAGCTTTCGGCCGAGCCATCGCATGCGAGAAGGCCAGAGGAACCATGCCGTCTGCGCGGTTCCCATCTCCAGCTCGCGCGCGACGATCGGCACGCCGGCGATCAGGCCCGCCAGGAACGGGAGGAACAGCAGCGCGCCGAACACGGGCCCGGCTTCGTTGGCGTTGATCGAGCTCCACAGGAACGTGGCGTGCTCGCAATCCGGTGCGTAGTCGTAGCCCGGAGCCTGCACCCAGGCTTCGAAGCAGCCTGCCGGCATCGGGATCGACACGAGCCGGTACGTCACGATCAACGCACCGACCCCGAGGATCAGCGCAGCGATCGCCGCAGCCCCGACCTCGAACCGGTACGGCTTCAGCAGCACGCGCGCCGATGCGAACATCACGCAGCCTCCGCCAGCTGGCCGGCTCGCGCCGACGCGAGATAGCCCAGGACGATCTCCTCGAGCGTCGCCCCTGCGCCGGCGCCACGCACGAGCGCGAGCTGCTCTCCGGCCGGCCCACCGAACCGCCCGACCACGTCCAGCGAGGCCGCGTCCCCCGCCGCGACCGTCCGGTGTCGCGCCCGCGCCTCGGCAACGGTCCCTTCGAGGACGACGCGGCCGGCGGCCAGCACGACCAGTCGGTCGCACGCCTGCTCGACGTCCGTGACGATGTGGGAGGAGAGCACCGCGGTCGCGCCCCGGCCGCGAACGTCATCGATGAGCGTCGCGAGGAAGTCGCGCCGCGCGAGCGGATCCAGACTGGAGAGCGGCTCATCGAGCAGCAGCAGGCTCGCGCCCGTCCCGAGCGCGAGCGCCAGCGCCACCTGCGCCTGCTCGCCGCCCGAGAGCTCACCGACGCTGCGCTGCTCGCCGAGCCCGAGCCCACGCAACCGTTCGATGGAACGCCCGGCGTCGAAGGCGGGCCGCGCCGTGGCCGCCAGCGTCATGTGATCGGCAATGGTGAGGTTCTGGTACAGCGAGCCGCGCTGCGGCACGTATCCGACGGACGCCACCGCGGCGCTGCGGTCCCGCTGCGGATCGATGCCGTTGACGGTCAGTCGACCCTCGTCGAGCCGCTCGAAGCCCAGGCAGGCGCGGATCAGCGTGGACTTGCCAGCGCCGTTCGGTCCGACGAGCGCCGTGATGCTGCCGCGCGGGATCTCCAGCGACACGTCTCGGAGCGCCCAGGGACGCCCGCGTCGGTAGCGCCGCCCGATCGAGTCGGCGATGAGCGGGCTCCAGGATTGCCCGTGGTCGGTGTGCATCGGGTCGGCGTGCATGGCCGACACCGTAGGACGGCCGGCAGTGGGTGCGCCAGTGGTCGTGCCATCGATGCCGGCCACCGTGGTTTCCACACTTGATTCGGGATCGACCGCTGGTACCGTCGACCCCATGTCACCGAGCACGCGGGATCGCGTGAGCACGATCGGCACGGTCGTGCTGCTGATCGCCGGCACGGCGTTCTGGATGTTCGGCACCCCCACTCCCGGGCCGGACACCGGCCGGCACATGCTCGCACCGGCGCTCCTGATGCTGGGCGTCCTCGTAGCTGCGATCGGGTGGCTGCTGCGGCTGCAATACGGCCCTCGTGAGGGCGCGGCGGCGGCACTCAACCTGGCGGTCGTTGCGCCGCTGGC
>DASSHR010000391.1:0-2368 GCA_035692745.1 Candidatus Limnocylindrales bacterium
GCCCCAGAGGATGATCAGATCAGTCTCTTCCGCCTCGCGATATGAGCTGGTCCCACCGCCAGCACCGAAGACGGTCGCCAGACCGGCGACAGATGGTGCGTGTCAGGTGCGGTTGCAGCTGTCGATGTTGTTGCTGCCCAGGACCTGCCGGCCGAGCTTCTGGGCTGCGTAGTTGACCTCGTTGGTCGACTTGGAGCAGCTGAAGATGCCGATGGGGGCTTTCGCGTCGGCGCTCGATCGCGGTCGGTCGAGTGCGGCGCGGAACCCCGCGACGGTCCGGTCGAGCGCCTCGTCCCAGGTGGCCTGGCGGAGCTCGCCGCCCTTCGTGTCACGCACGAGGGGATGGGTCAGGCGAACATACGACTTCGGCACGATGCCTCCGTTCTGCGGTTCACCGCCGGCGCGTCTCGCCGGCCCCGCGAGTGTACGTCCCGGCTGCGTGGCGCTGGGCCGCACGAAGGACCGGGGCCGCACGAAGGACCGGGCCGCGATTTGTGCCACCTAGCAGCCCCAGTGCTGGTATGAACGGATTTGCCACAGCAGCGGGGTGGCGAGGGCCAAGCGGAGGGTCTGCTGAACGTGGATCGAGCCGCTCGCCGTCCTGCTGCGCCCGGAGAGCGGACATAGCAGCATCCCATTGCTATGTGGCAGAAATCGAGGGACGGGGGATTGACGGCGCCCGAAATGGGCGACACCCTCCCGCCGTGACCAGCGCCGAGGCGATCGACCACCTGACCGACCCGACGGCGGGCTCGGCCGACGACAGCGGGACCGACGACGGGCCGATGTTCTGCTACCGCCATCCCGATCGCGAGACGGTGCTGCGGTGCGGCCGCTGCGACCAGCCGATCTGCACGAAGTGCTCGGTCATGGGTCCGGTCGGCGCGCGATGTCGCGTCTGCGGGCTCCGGCCGAACGATGGCATCAAGGCGTTCACGCCACGGCAGCTCGTGCTCGGCACCGGCGTCACCCTGGGCGCCGGGCTGCTGCTCGGGTACCTCGGTGGGCAGCTCGGCTGGCTGTCGATCGTCGGCGGCTTCTTCCTCGGCGGGTTCACGGCCGAGGCGTTCAACCGCGTCGTCGGCTACAAGCGCGGTCCGGTGATGCTCACGATGCTGTTCGGCGGGCTCATCGCCGGCACGCTGATCGGCGCGGGCTTCTCGTTCGTGATGCTGTTCGGCGCGGTGCCGGGCGAGGTGGCAGCGCCCCTGACGGCACTCCTGCTGCAGCAATATCTGCCGTACGCGCTCGTGAGTGCCGGCGCCGCGTGCTTCGGGGCGTACTCGAGGTTCCGCTAGGTTCCGCCAGGTTCCGCTACGCGCCGCTTCGGACCTTTCGCGCCGTGATGTTGAGCCGGACGTAGTCGAGCACCGGCTCGGGCATGCGCGCCGCGACGGCCTTCACGAACGGCTCGCGCTCCTCGGGCGGCAACTGGTCCACGTTCGGGCGCAGGCACACCGTCTGGAGGAAGGCCTCGAGTGGCTCGCCCCGCTCGAACCGGGTCGGTGCTTCGGAGAGCCACGCCTCGATGCGGTCGAAGCCGGACGCCTCGAGCCGCGTGGTCGTCGCCTCCGGCGTCTGGAAGTTGTGCGCCTTCGTGAACGTCGGATCGACCGAGCGCGCGACCGCGAGGAACTTCGCGATGTTGCCGAACCCGCCGCACTGGGCGACCAGCCAGCCATCCGGCCGCAGTGCCGCGCCGAGGTTCGCGAACATCGCGTCGTGGTACATGACCCAGTGGAACGTGGCGGTGGAAAGCACGGCATCCACCGAGGCCGGCTCGAGCGGCAACGGGCCCTCGAGGCTCGCCTGGACGTAGGTCACCCGATCGCCGAAGGGCGCGAGCCGTTCGTGCGCCTGGGTCAGCATCCCGGCGGATGCGTCAAGCGCGACCACCCGGCCCCGTGGCAAGCGAGCCAGCAGGAGCTCGGTGACGCGGCCCGTGCCACAGCCCGCATCGAGCACCGTCTCGTCGCCCTCGAGCGGCAGGCGCGCCAGCACCTCCGCGCCCCAGCGAGTCTGGGGGTCGGCGACCTTGTCGTACCGGCTCGCGTTCCAATCGCCGTTCACGACGCGACTATGGCATGACCCAGCCGGCCGGGGGAACGACCAGCTGGACGACGGTGGCGTGCCACGGCGGACGGGTCGCGCCGGGCGCATCGATGTCCGCGGGCAGATCCAGCCCGAGCATGACCGCGGCGACCTCGTCGGAGCCGTGGAACCCGACCCAGCCGTGCATGAACTGTCCTGGCAGGAATCCGATCGCCGGGCAGATGGAGGTCGTCTGGGCGCCGGGCCAGACCACGTCGCAGAAGAACGGACCCGGTTCGAGCACGATCCGCTCGATCGGCAACCGAACCGGCGCCAC
>DASSHR010000392.1:0-1019 GCA_035692745.1 Candidatus Limnocylindrales bacterium
GCGCAAGCAGCGGGTTGCCGCCGGAAGCGTCCGCGACGCGACGCAGAACGGGCCGAGCAAGAACCCGTCCGGCACGCGTTCGGATCACGTGGTGAAGGCTGCTCAGGCTCAGCGGCTCGACCGCGATGCGCGTCGGCACGATGCGGTCGGTCGCGAGGGACGTCCCCGGGATCGAGGCGGATCGATGCGCGAGCAGAAACCCGATCGATTCGTCGGTCAGGCGCCGCAGCACATAGTCCAGGACGGCGGCCGTGGACGGGTCGATCCACTGCACATCGTCAATCGCGACGACGACGGGCCGACTCAAGGCGAGATTTGCGAGCGCCGCCCGCACACCGGCGGATACCGCCAGTGGGTCCGGCAGGCGCCGTGAGGGAGGTCGGCGTCGCAATGCCGTCGCAAGGGCGGCCTGCTGGGCCTCGGGCAGCACACGCAGCAAGGCATCGGGGACGGACTCGAAGAGGTCGACGAGGCCCGCGAACGCCAGGGAAACCTCCGCCTGCGCGGGCCGGCACACCAAGAGAAGAGCACCCGCTTCCACGGCCATCGCACAGGCGGCGGACCAGATGGTCGTCTTGCCGATGCCCGCATCACCGTCGAGTTGGAGAATCCCCGGCCAGGATCGTTCGCGCAGGAACTGCTCGACGAGCGCGAGCTCACGCTCACGGCCGATGACCGACGGTCGCGGCATCGAGTTCGAGATCCGGTCATGCTCGTCCGCTGCCAACGTTCCCTCGGCCTTCGACATGGGCTCGGAGCCTACACGCCGGCCAACTCGGGAATCGGGAGACCACGACCAGATGGCCGAGGTCTCCGGTTGGGCTGCGAGTACGACCGGCGCGGGCAACCAGCAGGCCTCAGCCCCGGCGCAGGCCCAGCGGGTCCAGCCCTGGCGCAGGTCCGGCCGTGATCCGTTCGCGGCAGGTCCTGGCGCATGTTTTCCTGTAACTGCCACCGGGGGGCCGTTATCGAAGGAATGTGGCTCCACGCACTGCCTCCGGCGCGAGCGGTCGCCGGCC
>DASSHR010000393.1:0-1027 GCA_035692745.1 Candidatus Limnocylindrales bacterium
CGTACGCCGTACCCCCTTGGGCTCAAGCGGTCGACGCAACGATGGCCGCGAGTGTATCAGCCGGCGTGTGAAAGCCGAGCGTCTTGCGGGGGCGTTGATTGAGCTCGCGGGCGATGCGATTGAGCTGGGCTTGCGAGTAGCGCGACAGGTCGGTGCCGCGCGGCAGGTATTGGCGGAGCAGCCCGTTGGTGTTTTCGTTCGAGCCGCGTTGCCACGGACTGTGCGGATCGCAGAAATAGACCTGCACGTCGGTCGCGAGGGTGAAGGCGCGATGGGCCGCCAGTTCGCGGCCCCGATCCCAGGTCAGCGAGCGCTTGAGGGCCGCGGGCAGCGTCTGGACCTGCGTCGCCAAACGGCGGGCGACGTCCGGGGCGTGCTTCGTCGGGACGCGCACGAGCATCAGATAGCGCGACTGCCGTTCGACCAGGGTCGCCACCTGCGTGTCGATCGTGCCCGTCAAGAGGTCGCCTTCCCAATGCCCAGGCACGGCGCGATCGGCGGCCTCGGCCGGCCGCGCACGGATCGAGACCGCATCGGCCAACGGCCCGGCGGGGATCGGGAGCGCAATGCGTGGCCGGCGGATCGTCGATCGGCGACGCAACGCGCCCAGTAATTCCCGCTTCAACACGCCGCGCGCCTGGACAAACAGACTGCGGTAGATCGTCTCGTGCGAGACCTGCATGGCGCGACAGTCAGGGTACGTCTGCTGCAGCCAGCCCGCAATCTGCTCCGGGGACCAGCGCCGCGCGAGGTGCCGCGTCACACACCGGCGGAGCCGGGGGTGCTGGGCGAGCCAGCAGGGCTTCGGGCGACACGCGCGCGCCCACGCGGCCCGATCGGCCGGCTCGGCGCGATAGACGCTCCGCCCGCCATTCCGGGTCAGCTCGCGACTGACCGTCGAGGGCGCCCGGCCTAATTGCCGCGCCAGCGCGCGCACCGACGCCCCCGCCGCGACGCCCCGCGAGATCTCTTCGCGCTCCGCGCGGCTCAGCACCCGCGCGGCGCGCCGGCGCACCACGGGCTCAAA
>DASSHR010000394.1:0-5451 GCA_035692745.1 Candidatus Limnocylindrales bacterium
CCACTCCTCGGAGTAGCCGTTGCCCTCGAACAGGACGGCCTTGTTCTCCCGGGCGATGCCCGACAGGATCAAGCCGAGGCCGTCGAAATCACCGGTCTTGAGGTTGTCCAGCTCGTCCGCGAGATCGGACAGCGAGTCGGCAACCGCCGTGTTGAGCACCGTCTGCGGCCAGTAGATCGGCGCGGACGAGCCGACCGCCCGGAACTCGAACTTGTTGCCCGTGAAGGCGAACGGCGAGGTCCGGTTGCGGTCCGTGGCGTCCTTCGGCAGCTCCGGCAGGGTGGTGACGCCGAGGGCGACGGAGCCGCCCTGCTTCGACTTCGACGCCGCGCCCTGTTCGAGCTGCTCGATGACGTCGACGAGCTGCGAGCCGAGGAAGACCGACATGATCGCCGGCGGTGCCTCGTTGGCGCCGAGCCGGTGGTCCTGGCCGGCATCGGCGATGGATGCCCGGAGGATGTCCGCATGGCGATGCACGCCGCGGATCACGGCCATCAGGAACGCAAGGAACTGGGCGTTGGCATGCGGGTCGTTGCCCGGATCGAGGAGGTTCTCGCCGTCGTCCGTGCTCATCGACCAGTTGTTGTGCTTGCCCGAGCCGTTGATCCCGGCAAACGGCTTCTCGTGGACGAGGAACATGAGCGAGTGCCGCGCCGCCAGGCGCCGCATCGTGCTCATCACGATCATGTTGTGGTCGCTGCCGACCGAGGTCGCCTCGAAGACGGGCGCCATCTCGAACTGGCCCGGGGCAACCTCGTTGTGGCGGGTCCGTGACGGGACGCCGAGACGCCACAGCTCGCGGTCGAGATCCATCATGAAGGCGAGGATCCGCTCGCGGATCGGGCCGAAGTACTGGTCCTCGAGCTCCTGGCCCTTCGGCGGGTTGGCGCCGAAGAGTGTCCGCCCGGTGAGGATCAGGTCCGGCCGATGCTCGGCGAGCCGGCGGTCGACGAGGAAGTACTCCTGCTCAGGCCCGATCGTGGTGTAGACCCGGTTCGCATCTTCGTTCCCGAACCAGCGGAGCACGCGCAGGGCCTGCCTGCCCAGCGCCTCCTGCGACCGCAGGAGCGGGATCTTGTGATCGAGCGCCTCGCCGGTGAATGAGACGTAGGCCGTCGGGATCGTCAGCGTCACCCCGTTCGGCTCGACCTGCAGGAAGATCGGGCTGGTGACGTCCCACGCCGTGTAGCCGCGCGCCTCGAACGTGGCGCGGATGCCGCCCGACGGGAACGAGCTCGCGTCCGGCTCGCCCTGCACGAGGTTGCGGCCGGAGAATTCCGCGATCGCGTGGCCGTCACCCGAGGGGGTCAGGAACGAGTCGTGCTTCTCGGCCGTGGAGCCGGTCATGGGCACGAACCAGTGCGTGAAGTGCGTGGCGCCCTGCGCCATCGCCCACTCCTTCACGCCGTGCGCCACGGCATCGACGATCGCGGGGTCGAAGGGCGCCCGGCCCTCGATCGTCTCGCGCAGCTTCTGGTAGATCGGCTTGGCGAGGAAGGCTCGCTGGGCGGCATCGCCGAACACGTACTGGCCGAAGATGTCGGCCCCGGCGAGCTCGAGGTACTCCTGCGACGCGCCGACCTTGTGGTTGGCGATCGTCTCGATGGCCCGGCGTCGTGCGCTCATGCGATCCGCTGCTCCTCATGCTGTGTAACGCGACCCCGGACTTGTGCCGTGCGCACGACGAATCGGTGGTCGGGACGGCTGTCGGAGCGATGATAGCGAGCACCGGTGGGTGCAAGCCTGCCTCGAACCGGATTGCGCGACCGCCAAGTTAGTGATCGTGCACAACTCGCAGGGCGACGAGCAGGGCAAGACGCAGGTCCGGGTCCGTGAGATCCCAGCCGGTGAGCGCCTCGATGCGCCGAAGCCGGTACGTCGCCGTGTTGCGATGGATGCCGAGGGCCGTCGCCGCCTCGCCGACACCGCCGCGCTCGAGGTAGGCCGCGAGCGTCGCCAAGTGCTCACGCTGCACGTCCGGGCGGCTCGCGAGGAGCGGCTCGAGCACGGCCCGTGCGAGGCGCGGACCGTCGCTCACGTGGTGCACGGCGCCCAACATCCGGTAGGTCGCCAGCCGTGCCGCCAGCACCACGTTGCCGGGCGCAGCGAGGCGCTCGGCGGCTTCGAGCGTCGCTCGGGCCTCCGCCTCGGCCGCCGGCCGCTCGCTCGGGCTGCCGAATGGCCGTGAGAGCGCGACGACGCGCCCGATGAGGTCGGCGAGCCCGGTCGCGGCGATCCGGCCGTCCGGATCGGCTCCACCGGGAGGGTCCACCGCCAGGATCGCCCGGACCTCGATCGAGTCGGCGTCGCCGCGGAGGCTCATCCGCCGTGCCGGAGCGAGCAGGCGAAGTGCCCGGCGCAGCTGCTCGCGGGCCTCGCGGGCCTCGCGGGCGGCCGGCTCGTCGGCCTGGGCACCGGGTTCCCGCTGTCGCGCGATGGCCACGACCCAGGGAGGCCCGGCCGAGGGCATCGCCTCGGCGCTGCGCGCTCGATCGGCGGCGCCTCGGACCGCTTCCTCGCGGGCCAGCTCCAGGGCGACCAGCCCACAGACTCTCGGCAGGGTCACCACCGCGAGCTCGGAGGGCGGGGCGGCGCCGAGGACGACGATCGCACCGGCGACACCGTGTGCAGCGGGCATCGGGACCCGCAGGACGGCCGATTCCGAACGGGTGCGCCGCGCCGAGCCCGAGCCCACCTGGTATGTCGCCGCATCGGCAGCCGCACCCGGAACGTGCGCGGGCACGTGGATGGCGATCACGTCGCCGCGACTGCCCTCGAGGGCGAGGGCGCGGCCGAGAAACCCCGCGACCGTGCCGAGGAGGCCGGCGACGCCGACGCCGTCGAGGGCGCGCCGTCGCAGCTCGGCTTCGAGCAGGGCGGCCTGCCGCTCCAGCTCGGCGCCGCGCGCCACGATGTACCCGACCACGCTTCGCTCGAGCGCGGCCGGGTCCATCCGCCCGACCACCGCGACGGGGACTCCGGCGCGTGCGATCGCCGTTGCCGTGTCCTGCGCCCCCTCCGGCAGGACCACGCCCGACACGGGCACCGCGGCGAGGGCGTCGGCAAGCTCGCCGAGCTCCGCGGGACCGGGCGCCACCGCGGCAAGCGCCGAGGCGGGCGCGATCACCAGGTCGCCCGGCTCCAGGGCATCGAAGGCGGGCGCGCGTCCGCGCATCACGCGGACCCAGGTGATCGGCCGCAGGCTGCCCGGTTCGCCGACGCCGAGGAGGCGCGTTCCGGGCAACAGCTCGGACGCGAGCGTCGCGAGGTCGGTCACCCGCCGGAAGCGCCGCCGGCGCCGGAGGCCGCGGTGGCGCCGGGCGGCGGGCCAGCCAAGCCCCGGGCGGCCACCAGCGAGTCGATGAGGGCACCGAACTCGCGGTCGAAGTCGACCTGGCGGTCCGCCCGGCCCACGAGGTCGAGCCGGCCGTCCGGCCGGAGGCGGGCCCAGATCCGGCGGCGCGGCAGGTAGAACGTGATGGCAAGCCCGAGCAGGAGCGTCACGAACGCACCCCACACGATCGCCGCGCCGGGGTCCTTCTTCGCGATGAGCAGCGTGAAGTCGCTGAAGCCGCGCAGGGTCAGGCTGAGCTTGAGCCCTGCCATGGGCACGGTGTCACCGCGGGTCGCGTAGTACGGCACCTCGGCGAAGATGATGTTTGGCGTGCCATCCGGCTTCGTGCCGTTCACCGCGTACGGGACGATGATCAGCGCGCCCACGCCGTCCTCGTTCCGGATCAGCGAGAACTCGAGCCCGAAAGGCTGGCCGGGAATGGGCACGGCACCGATGGGCAGACCGCCCGCCTGGTCGGTGAGCGGGATCGGGCCGGACCAGAGCACCGAATCGTCGACGGTCGAGCGGATCTCGATGTCCGGTGCCGGCCCGAAGCCGTTCTGGTGGAACGTGTAGCCATCGACCGTCAGCGGGTCGTTGACGCGGATGACCTTCCGGGCCACGAGCTGGCCGTCGCGATAGACGCCCAGGTCGGTGGTGAAGTCCGTGGGCGAGCCCGTGTCGAGACCCGGCGCGTCGAACGCGAAGTTCTTCACCAGCAGCAGCCCCGGCGTGCCGATCGGCTGGACGGTGAGCGTGTCGCCTTCGGCCACGACGAGCCCCTGCTCGTCGCCAAACTTCGCGGTCACGAGCCCGGCGACCACGAACAGGATCAGCCCCAGGTGCGAGATGAGGGTGGCGAGCTTGGTCCACCGGTTCCGATCGCCGTAGAGGTAGCTCGCACCATCCTCGCCGGCTTCCTCGCGCACGACGAATCGGTGCTTCCGGAGCGCCATGCGGACGGCGCCCGCGGTCAGGTCTGGGGCCGCGGCGATCGAGGCCCGGTCCGGCAGTCGCGGATCGAAGTAGGCCGGCGGCTGGGCGACCCGGATGAACGCCGACTGCTGCCACAGCCGCGGTGTCCGGTCGATGGTGCAGATGAAGATGGAGATCGCGAGGACCAGCAGCGCCACCGTGAACGGCGTCGAGGTGAACACGTGGAACAGCTGCAGCCGCTCCATCAGGTCGACGAGCCCGCGGCCCAGGACCGGCTCGTAGATCGTGCGCAGCTTGTCCATCTCGGTCGCGTAGTCGCCCGGGGATCGGAAGGCGAAGCCGGGCAGCTGCCGGATCGTCATCCCGAAGCTGGCCATCACGGCCACCGCCACGATCTGGACCACCGCGAAGTTGACCGACGTGAACAGGCGCCACACCCGCATGCCGAGGCGCGCGGGAACGCTCGGCCCGGCGCGACCTGCGGGCCGCTCGATGGTCAGGGTCGCCACGGCCCGATCCTACCGCGCTCGCGCCCGCGAGCCCGCCGGCGATCAGCCGGCCCGATCGGCCTCGCGCTGGCGTTCGGCGGCCTTGCTCTCGATGGGGAGCACCATGGGCTCGGCGGTGGCGCGGGCGACGCGGTTCTTGCCGCCGCGCTTCGACGCATACATCGCCCGGTCCGCGCTCACCAGGAGCGCGTCGGCGGAGCGGCCGTCCGCGGGATACGACACGACGCCGACCGAGATGGTCGGCTGCGGCTCCACGCTCGCGAAGCCCTGCTCGGCAACGGTGAGCCGGATCTTCTCCGCGAGCACCCACCCCCCGGTCGGGTCCGTCTCGGGCAGGAGCGCAACGAACTCGTCGCCGCCGTAGCGCGCCGCGACATCGATCTTGCGGACCCCACCGCGGACAACGTCGGCCACGTTCCGGAGCACCGAGTCGCCGGCGATGTGGCCGTAGCGATCGTTGACCGACTTGAGGTCATCGAGGTCCAGCATCACGAGGCAGAACGCGCGCCCGGAGCGGTCGCCGCGGGCGATCTCGCGCTCCAGCGCCGAGAAGAAGAAGCTGCGGTTGTACAGGCCGGTCAGCGCGTCGACCGTCGACATCCGGATGGCCGCATCGCGCACGCGGCGCTGCTCGCGCCCGACCGACGCGCCGATGTACGCGAGCAGGTACAG
>DASSHR010000395.1:0-2214 GCA_035692745.1 Candidatus Limnocylindrales bacterium
CGCGCGACATCGGCCTTTCGGCCGTCCGTGCGCGGTTGAACTGGACGAAGGACCAACGAAAGGAGATTGCCACCGGCTCGTTCGTCGAATCCGCAGTTGGAGCTCAGTCCTGACCAACAAACTGCTCGCGGAGGCCCGGAAGAGGCCTGCGGCACTCGGGCCGGGACGATTCGTTGGTCCTAGCTCCACTTCAACTGGAGTCCGACGGGCGAGACGCGCGAGGCCGGGCGGCTCCGTATGCTCTCGGACCGTGCTCGCGTCCCTGACTCGCTACCTCGGGCTGCTCCGCCAGGCCGACTTCCGACGCCTGTGGCTGTCCATGTCCGTGAGCACCCTGGGCAGCGAGGTCACGTTCCTGGCCCTGCCGCTCGTCGCGATCCTCGTGCTTCGCGCGACCCCGGTCGAGGTCGCGATCCTCGGCGCGATGCCGTTCGTGGCGTTCGCCATGTTCGGCTTGCCGGCGGGCGTCTGGGTCGATCGATTGCCGCGCAAGCGGGTGATGGTCGTCGGCGACCTCGGTCGGGCAGCCGTCCTCATCTTCGTGCCGATCGCTGCCCTCACGAACGCGCTCGCGATGTGGGAGCTGTACGTCATCAACTTCGTGGCGGGCGTGCTCACCGTCTTCTTCGAGATCGCGTACCAGTCGATCCTGCCGGAGCTGGTCGAGCGCGATCGCCTCGCCGAGGGCAACTCGCGGCTCGAGGTCAGCCGATCGGCGAGCCAGGTCATCGGGCCGGGGATCGGGGGCGTGCTCGTCGGGGCCATCGGTGCGCCGGTTGCGATCGTCGCCGACGCGCTCAGCTACCTGGGGTCGGCGGCGTTCCTCATCGGGCTCCATCCGAGCCGCCCGCGCCCGCTGCGCACGGCCGCGGATTCGAAGGGCCTCATTGGCGAGATTCTCGAGGGCATGCGTTTCTACCGACGGCAGCCCATCCTGCTCTCGGCGTCGACTGCGGTCATCACGCTCAACGTCGGCTTCCACATGGCCGGCGCGATCGCGTTGATCTTCTACGCCCGCGAGCTCCAGATGTCGCCGGAGGCGATCGGGCTTGCGTTCTCGATCGGCTCCATCGGGTTCCTCGTCGGTGCCGCCGCAGGCGCGGCGGTCGGTCGCCGGCTCGGCGTCGGGCGCACGCTGATGCTCGGCTGCGGCGTCTCCGCGAGCGCCTGGTACCTGCTGACCATCGCCACGCCCGGGACCGCCATTTGGCTGCTCGCGATCGTCGGCATCATCCAGGGGCTCGTGCTGCCGCCGGTGTTCGTGAACAACGTCTCGCTCCGCCAGACGCTCACGCCGGATGCGCTCAGCGGTCGCGTGAATGCGACGGCGCGCTGGATGCACTGGACCGCGATCCCGTTCGGCCAGCTGGCGGGCGGAATCCTCGCGACCACCGTCGGGCTGCGGCTCACGATCGCGATCGGCGCGACGATCGGGGTGTCCAGCGTGCTGATGATCGCGCTGTCGCCGCTGCGCCGTGTGCGCCAGATGCCGGCGGCGGCGCATGCGGTGCCGCCGCTCGAACCGGAGGTGCCGGCGGCCAACCCGCTGGACGAGCCGACGCTCCCGCTCGGCCAGGCGCCGGTCTGAGGCGCGTGCCGCGCCGCGCGGCGCGTTCGGACGGGCGTCAGGCGGAGGTGGTGCCCCCGTCGACCGGCTTGTCGTCGTCGGAGCGGAGCTTGTTCGCCTCGATCCGTGCCTCGCGCACGCCGCGCCCGAACATGCGCCCGATCTCGGGCAGGGTCTTCGGGCCGCGCCAGATCAGCACGAGGATGAGGATGACGATCAGGACGAGCAGGACGTCGCTCACGGCGTGATGGTACGCCGCCGCCGAGCACGGGGATCGCGGGTATCGTGCCCTGCGTGGCACCCCTGCCGGCCGATCGGCCGCTCCTCGTCTACGGTCCGCGCTCGACGACCTACGACTTCGGGCCGGCGCATCCGCTGACCCCGCGCCGGTTCGAAACCGGGATCTCGTTGCTCGAGACACTCGGCGCGGTCCCCGGGCTCGCGCCGGAGCCGGCGACGGACGAGGAGCTCGCGTGGGCGCATGACCGCGCGTACATCGCGCACGTCAAGGCCTGCGGCGCTGCCCCGGCGGCGGCGCGCGGGATGGGCATCGGCCCGGGCGACACGCCCGCGTTCGCCGGGATGCACGAGGCGGCTGCGTCGGTCGCCGGCGGCTCCATCCGCGCGATGGAGGCGATCCTCCGCGG
>DASSHR010000396.1:0-2979 GCA_035692745.1 Candidatus Limnocylindrales bacterium
GCCGCTTACGTGCGGCTTATCCGGTGCTACGCTCCGACGGTCGTCACGCGACGACACACTGCGCGGCCGCGAAGCCGGTGAGAGTCCGGCACAGTCCCGCTACGGTGACCATCGCCCAGGCGATGGAAGTCCGGTCGCCGACCCGCAGTGGCTTGCTCGTCCTTCGAGAGAAAGGCAAGGCACCGCATGCGCACCCCCGGCTAGCAGCACTCCGCGTCGCCGCGCGCCCTGCGCGCCCGTTCGATCGCCGCCCAGCGGCGCCCCTCGACCCCGACTTCGGAGATCCAATGGCTGCCAAGCGATTCATGCTCGCATTCCTGTTCGTGTTCGTCGCCGCCTGTACCCCGCCGACGCCGACGACCGCGCCGACCCCGACCACCGCTGCCGTCGCGAGCGTCCTTCCGACCGGCACACCGGCCCCCACGGCCACTCCGGTGCCCGCCTTCCCGGTGACGATCACCGACGACGAAGGCACCGCCGTCACGATCAACGCCGAGCCGCGCAAGATCGTGTCGCTCACGCCCGCGACCACGGAGACCCTCTTCGTGATCGGCGCGGGCAACCGGGTGGTCGGCAAGGTCCAGGACGTCGCCAACTTCCCGCCGGAAGCAGCGAGCGTCCCCGAGGTCGCCACCTTCGCCGGCGTCGACGTCGAGAAGATCGTCGCGCTGACGCCCGACCTCGTGATCTCCGGCGGTGCCGGCCTCACCCAGGGCGACGCGGTGACGCAGCTACGCGCCGCGGGCGTCCCGGTCATCGTGACCTACCCGACCACCGTCCAGAACGGCATCGACGGAATCCGGCTGCTGGGCAAGGCAACCGGCCGCGTGGATGCGGCGAACGCGCTCGCCGACACCATCGAGCGGAAGCTTTCCAACCTGCGCGGTGTTGCCATGCAGGCCGCCACCAAGCCTCGGGTGTTCTACGAGATCGATGTGACGGGCGGCATCTTCACCCCACCGGTGGACTCGATCTACGGCGAGCTGTTCACGATGGCGAACGCCGAGCAGATCGGCGGCAACGCGAGCTACTCCATCTCGCTCGAGGAGCTCGTCGCGGCGGATCCCGAGGTGATCCTGCTCGGCGACGCCGCCTACGGTGCAACCGCCGACGCCGTGAAGGCCCGTGCTGGCTGGGGCGGCATGACGGCTGTCAAGAACGGCGCGATCTTTCCGATCGACGACATCGTGGTGACCAGGCCGGGGCCGCGCATCGTCGATGGGCTCGCGGCGCTGATCAGGGCGATCCACCCCGAGCTGGCGACGCTCGTGTGCCCGGCGCTGGAGCTGCCGTGCCCGACGCCGGCACCCGCTGCCTCGTGACGCGGACGCACTGAGACGCCGATGACCGCAGCAGCGCTCGCCGCGAGCCGCCACGCGCGGCCCTCGATCGCTCGTCGGCCGCTCGCCCTGGCGGCGGTCGGGATCGGGGCGCTGCTGGTCGTGCTCGTCGCGGGCGTCGCCGCCGGGTCGGTGTTCGTGCCGCCCGGGGACACCCTCGCGATCCTGGCGCACCGCCTCTTCGGCCTCGACCTCGGGATTCCGTGGACGCCGGCTGAGGAGACGATCGTCTTCGACCTCCGGCTGCCCCGCGTGCTCACGGCGATGTCCGTGGGCGTGGGCCTGGCCGTTGCCGGCGCGGCGTTCCAGGGCGTGCTCCGGAACCCGCTCGCGGACCCGTACGTGCTGGGCACAGCATCGGGCGCCGCGCTCGGGGCCGCGATCGCCGTGATCCTGCCGGTGCGCGCCGTCGTGCTGGAGTTCGGGCTGCTCCACGGGCTCGCGTTCATCGGCGCCCTCGGCGCGGTGTTCGTCGTCTACCGGCTCTCCCGCGTGGGCGGGCACGGGCAGATGACCTCGCTGCTGCTCACGGGGTATGCGATCGCGTCATTGCTCGCCGCGGGGCTGTCGATGGCGATGTTCGCGTCCGGCGCGGGCCTGCGGCAGATCTTCTCGTACCTGCTCGGCGGCTTCGAGGCCGCCACGTGGGTGCGATTCGCCACGGCCATGCCGCTCATCCTCGGTGCGTGCGGGCTGCTCGTCCTCCGAGCCCGCGCCCTGAACGGATTCCTGCTCGGCGAGGAGGCGGCCGCGCACCTCGGCGTCGACGTCAGACGCGAGCGGGCGATTCTGCTCGGCCTGGCCTCGCTCGCGACCGCGGCGTCGGTCGCAGTCTCGGGACTGATCGGGTTCGTCGGGCTTGTGGCGCCGCACGTGGTGCGGCTCGCGGTCGGACCGAATGCCCGGCTCGTCCTGCCCCTCGCCGCGATCTTCGGCGCGGTGCTGATGGTCGGTGCGGACCTGGCGGCGCGCCTGCTGGGCGACATCCCGGTTGGCGTGGTGACGGCGGTGATCGGCGCGCCGTTCTTCCTGCTGCTGCTGCGCCGGACGCGGGCGGGGTACGAGCTGTGAGTGCCGACCGGGCCGTGAGCCGGGAGCCATGACCGCCGCGGTTCGCGTCGAACGCCTGACCGTGGCGTATCGTGGCCGGCCGGCCGTCCGCGACGTCGACCTGACGATCGAGCACGGTGAGCGGCTCGCCCTCGTGGGGCCGAACGGGGCAGGCAAGTCGACCCTCCTTCGAGCCGTGGCAGGCCTGGTCGAGCCGGCCGCCGGGACGGTCGAGCTCGGCGGTGCGCCGATCGGAAGCCTGGATCGATGGGCGGTTGCCAGGCGACTCGCGGTCGTACCCCAGCTGCCATCGCTGCCGTTCTCGACCACGGTCGAGGAGGTCGTCGCGCTCGGCCGGCTGCCCCACGAGCATCCCGTTCGCGGACTTCGGCCGACGGACCGCGCCGCGATCGCCGCGGCCATCGATCGCGTGGGTGTCGGTCACCTGCTGGGCCGCGACGCGCGCGAGCTGTCCCTCGGCGAGCGTCAGCTCGTGCTCCTCGCGATGGCCGTCGCGCAGGCGGCGCCGGTCCTCGTGCTCGATGAGCCGACGGTCCACCTCGACCTCCGCCACCAGGTCGAGGTCATG
>DASSHR010000397.1:0-3611 GCA_035692745.1 Candidatus Limnocylindrales bacterium
CGCCCGCTTGGCGAGTCGTGGTGGTGCGCGTCGTCGAGGATCACCGCGCGATCCCCGACCACCACGAGATGGCCGCCGTAGGTTGCATCGAGCACGGCTGGATCGCTCACGATGCTCGCGGCGCCCGTTGCCAGGATGCGACCGTTGATCGCGACGGCGGTCCGGAAATCACGAGCCACGGCGGCCAGGTCATGCGTCGTGGCGACCACGGTCCGACCCGCCGCGGCCTCCTCGGCGAGCAGCGCCATCAGATCCTGCTGGGTGGGCACATCCACGCCCGTGACCGGTTCGTCGAGGAGGAAGAGCTCGGGTTCACTGGCGATTGCCCGGGCCAGGAATGCCCGCCGGCGCTGCCCTCCGGACAGCTGCTCGATGCGGGTGCCGGCCAGCGCCGCCATGCCGACCCGCTCGAGCGCCGCCCGGACGACCGCGTGGTCCCGCTTGCCGGGGGCCCGGATGGGCCCGAGGAGCGCATAGCGGCCCATCATCGCCACGTCCCCCACCGTCACGGGGAACGACCAGTCCACGAGCTCCGCCTGCGGCACGTAGGCGATCCGCCGGGACTGCCTGCCGGGCGGCTCCCCGAGCACCTCGATGGTCCCGGCCATCTGCCGGAGCAGCCCGGCGACCAGCTTGAGGAAGGTCGACTTCCCGCCACCGTTCGGCCCGAAGACGGCGAGCAGCGATCCGGCAGGAACGTCGAGATCCATGGCCGCCAGCACCACTCGCCCGTCGTAGCCCGCGCCGACGCCGCGGAGCCGGACCGCCGGCGCGTGGCCCGGATTGGCTGGGGCGGTCACCGGAGCGACTGCACCAACTGGTCGGTGTCCCAGCGGATCACGGCTTCGTAGCTCGTGATCGGGGGGTCACCGAGCGAGTCGTCGTACAGGTTGGCGACCACGTGGGCGCCGGTCTCCGCGGCGATCTGATCCACGAGCCGGGTCGGAAACTGATCCTCGCTGAAGATCGCCTTGACGTTGGCCTCGCGGATCGCCTCGATCAGGGCCGCGATCTCCGCCGCGCTCGGCTCCTGGCCCGGAGCCTCGACCGCGACGCCGACGATCATCAGACCGTACTCACGGGCGTAGTACGGGAACGCGTCGTGAAAGGTGACGAGGCGCCGCTGCGCCTCCGGGATGGTCGCGATGTCCGCACGGACCTCCGCATCGAGCGTCGTGAGTCGCGCCGCGTACGCCGTTCCCTGCGCCGCGTACGCCGATGCGTGGGCGGGATCGACGCGCTGCAGCGCGACGACGATCTGGTCCACATAGCGCTCCGCGTAGACCGGGTCCATGAAGAGATGGGGGTTCGCGGTGCCCGGATCCTCACCCGGCAGGAGCTCGACGCCGGTCACACCCTCCCCCAGCTTCACGATCGGCGTGCCACTGGCGGCTCCGTTCGCGACCAACCGTTCGAGCCAGTCGTCCAGCCCGAGGCCGTTCATGACGAGCAGCTTCGCCGACGCCACGGCGGTCACGTCCGACGGGGCCGGCTCGAAGGTGTGCACGTCCCCACCCTTGGGGACGAGGCTGTCGACAGCGACGAGGTCTCCCCCGACATTGCGAACCAGGTCGGCGAACACCGTCGTCGTGGCAACGACCTGGAGCGGTCTCGGGGCGTCGCTCGGCGCCGCCGGCCCAGCGCAGCCACCGAGCGCGAGCAGGGCGCTCGCGGCCAGCGGGATAGCGCGACTCAGTCTCAGTAAACGGCGCGACACTGCGACCTCCATTCGTCGTGATGCGTTAGCTCGCGGGCTCTGCGCTCGCGTCGCATCGCCAGCATCGCCCGAACATCTCGAGGCGGTGCGTATCGATGCGATAGCCGGTGAGCCGACTGATCTCGGCAACGGCATCCGCGAGCGATTGATCGTCGATCTCGGTCGCACGCCCACACTGCGTGCAGATCACATGGTGGTGGTGTCGAGGCGCACAACGGACGTACGCGTGCTCCCCACCGGGGAGGTCAACCCGCTCGAGCAGGCGGAGCTCGGTCAGGACCTCGACCAATCGAAACAGCGTTGCGCGGCTGACGCCCAGCCGGCGTGCCCGGGCGATCCGGAACAGGTCCGCGGCGGTGAAGTGCCCATCCTGCGCGTCGACCAGCTCCGCGAGTGCCAGGCGCGGCCGCGTCAGGCGATAGCCGGCCTGATCGAGTGCCCGTGCGGTCGGCGAGGTGTCCACCAGCTGATGATACTCAGTCGCAGTATGAGGTGCAAGCAAGCCCTACCAGCCGCGCCGACGATCCTCGCGACGCTGCAACCAGACCAGGGCACCGAGTCCGCCGCCGAGCAGCGCCAGTACCCCGATGACGACCCAGGCGAGCACCGGAACGCCGCCCTCCGGCGGAGGTGAGGTCCCCGCGGGCGTGGTCGGGGGCACGAGCGAGCTCGTGGCGGCCGCTGCCGCCGTCGCAGCCGCCGTGGGGCTTGCCGCGGATCCTGCCGTCGGCAGCGGCGTCGGCGCCAGGGTCGCATACGGATTCTCGCCTTCCGCCTGCACGGCGAAATCGCCGAACGCGGTCACGGTCGCAAAGAAGATGCCCTGGCCGCTCGCGTCGGTCGGCATCGGCCTCCATGTCGTGCCGTCGAACCACACGATCGTCGCTTCGGTCCGAAGCGGATCCGCGCTTCGCAGGACCACGGTGACCTCGGTGTCGGCGGGCGCGCTGACCGGGCGACCGGCATCATCGACCAGCCGGAACTCATAGACGTTGCCGTCGAGGAAGCCCGTCGCGGGCGGAGCCGGCGGGGGGACCGGATCGATCGAAACGTCGATCGAGGAGGTCCCGGCGTGGAGTCGGAGCGCGCCGGGCGTCGCGAGCACCTGCGCCTGTGGAGGCAGCTCGTCGGTGCCGACCGCGACGATCGGACTCTCGGCACCTGAGACCGGGATGATCTCCGACGCGCCGGTCGCGCCGCCCAGGTTGAACTGCGGCGGGTCGAGCCACTCGTACGGCTCCGTGACGACGACACCGTCGTACAGCGGCCGTCTCGTCGGCGCGCCGAGCTGGGCCCAGAGCGCGATGGCGGTGCCCAGGCCAAGAACGAGCAGCCCGATCCGGCGATCCGTTGCCATGCGCGAAGGATGCATCCGCACCCCAAACGCGGCACTCGATACCATCCCCGCATGGAATCCGCGATCCCCGCCGAGCTGTCGGAGCGCGTTCGCGCGTTCCTCGACCAGCCGCTCTACCCCACCCTCGCGACCGTCGGCGCGGACGGCACGCCGCACCAGGCGGTGATCTGGTATCGGCTCGAGCCCGATGGCCGGATCCTCGTGAACAGCCGAAGTCCGCGTCGCTGGCCCGACGAGCTGCGCACCGCCGGCCGGGCCTCGCTCGCGTTCACCGACCACGACGACCCCATGCGCTGGGTCGGGGCGCAGATCGTCGTCGAGGACGTGGTCGACGACGTCACGGTCGCGCGCGAGGACATCGTCGCGCTCGCGGTTCGCTACGACGAGGCGGACGAGGAGAGCGTCGCGAGCTTCCGTTCGCAGGACCGGATCTCGTTCCGGCTCCGGATCACGTCCATCCACGACCACCTGGAGGACTGACGACGCGATGCCCGAGGTGAAGCTCGGCCTGCAGCTGTGGCCGCAACGGACGACATG
>DASSHR010000398.1:0-5424 GCA_035692745.1 Candidatus Limnocylindrales bacterium
TGCTCATCAGGATCGCCCAGTGGGCGGAGCTGGCCTTCCAGCCGTTGAAGATGCTCAGCGCCGACTGGGAGCCCCACGGGTACGTGCTCGCGGCGATGACCTCGCCGATGCTGTACCACTGGACCCCGTAGCTGTTGAAGAGGCAGCTCAGGCAGCTCGCGTGCGCGAGGGTCCGATTCCGCGCCATCGTGGCGGCGCGATCGCCCGCCATGTCCGCGAGCTTCGCCCACTTCCGGAGCGGGACGAGGCCCTTCTTCGACCTCGCGTCGTTGATCAGCGTGAGGAGCTGGGCCTCCATCGTGTCGGCCGTGCTCGCGCTGACCGGGGCGGGATGGGCGATCGGGCCGATGCCGGTCGCGACCGCGGCAACGAGCACCGAGATGGCCAGCAGTTGGCGAAGCGCGCGGGTTCGGGGGCGCGGTCGAACCATGTCCGCATCCTCAGCTGAGCCCCCGGCTTCGGTGAGCGGCGAGATCGGCCTAGTGTGCCCGCTCTCCCGGAATCGTGGTGCGTCGGCGCACTACCGATCGTACCGATCGGCTGCGCGGCGGAGGATGTCGCGAACCTGGGCGCGCAGCTCCGGCGGCTCCAGCACCTCGGCGTCCTCGCCCCAGGACAGGATCCACAGCCGGATCTCGATGACGCCGCTGACCGTCGACCGCCAGATCAGGTTGCCGTCCGGCCTCCGCTCGATGCGCTGGTCCGGGTGCCACGTGGTCTCCGCGACGCGATCCGCAACCGCCGGCCCGAAGAGGACCACGACCTCGACCGGCTCCTGGTCCGCGATGATGTCCCAGCCGCGGCGCAGGTCCCGCTCGAGCGTGGCACCCTCCGGCGGCTCGAAGGATCGCGCGGTGACCCGGACGTCGCGGATGCGCTCGATCTTGAAGGTCCGCATCCCCGAGCGGTCCTCGTCCCAGCCGATCAGGTACAGCGCGTGGGTCTGCAGGGACGGCTCGATGAGGAACGGCCTGACAATGCGCCGGCTCCGCTCGCCGGGGCGGCCCTCGTACGCGGCGCCCTCGTACTCGATGTCGACGACCTTCCGATCCGCCCACGCCTTCGTGAGCTGGCGAACGTGGTCGATGAACGCCGGGTCGAGCGGCGCATCCTGGAGCACGTCGAGGCTCCGCGCGACGTGCTCGCGGAGCGTGTCGGGCAGGGCAGCAGCGAGCTTCTCGAACGCCGACGCGAGGTCGGGGTCGTATTTGTCGGCGTAGCGGACCATGAGCCGCGCGCCGAGGAACACGGCCATCGCCTCGCTGAGCGTGAGCTTGAGCGGCGGCAGGAACGCGCCGGGCAGGATGCCCCAGCGGCCGCCCTCGGCCCACGTCGGCATGCCGAGCTCGCCCTCGATCGCGCGCAGGTCGCGGTACACGTTGCGCACGGACATCCCGAGCCGCTCCGCGACCTCCTTCGGCCGGAGGCCGTCGGGGTTGCCCTGGAGCAGTGCCGCGACGCGAACGAGCCGAGCCGCGCGGTCGCGCTTGCCGGGCTCGCGCTCCTGGTCGTCGTCGAACCGGTCGAGCTCGTCGTCCACGGCCGGAGCATAGGAGGCCGCGGCCCGCCCGGCCGGGGCCCGCCAGCGCAAGTACCGGGTGCGCTGGTACCGATGGGTCATCGTCACCGGACCGCACCAATCCGACCATCGGCGCACCGAACCCGACCGGCGTCGCCGGAAGGGACCCGGGCGCACGGCACGAGCCGGAGTCGATGGACAACACCGCGGATCCCGGGGATCGAGGGGTCGAGGCCAGCCTGAAGGCGACCTACCGTGCCCTGCTCGCTCGCGGCCTCGAGGCCGGTGAGGCGGCGAACCTCACCGCCTTCCTGCACGGCCTGCCGAGCGTGGGGTTCCACTGGACCCTGCCCGAGGTCGAGGCCATCGTCCGCCGGCGCATCGCCTACGCCGCCGACCAGCGCGCTGCCGCAGGGACGGCCCCAGCGTCCGCGGCGGATTCACACCGCGCCACGCATCACGCCACGCGCACCGGCGCTCGCGCATTCGCGCGCGGCTCCTCGCCCGACAGCCGCCATCCGAATCCGAACCACCCGTCACGGCGCACGACCATCCACGACCGCCGGCAGCTCCGTCCGGGCTTCGGCTCCGGCTCCACGCACGTCATCGACCCGCCGACCCCGTGATCGCCTGACGGCACCCTGCCTTCACCCGCGAGCGAGGATCTCCTCCCCTCTGCTCGCAGCGCACCTGGAACGGCGCCCGATCTCCTGCGGGCGCCGTTCCGATTCCCGGCAGAGCGGCAGCCGTGGATCGCTACTATCGCCCGATGCGTGACGTCGAGCGGCCGTTCATCAGCTTCCTCACCGACTTCGGACCCGATTCCGCGCCCGCGGTCTGTCGCGGCGTGATGTGGAGCATCGCGCCGCACGCCCGGATCAACGACATCAGCCACTCGATTCGCAAGTACGCGATCCGCGACGGCGCGTTCCTGCTGTGGAGTGCCCTGCCGTGGATGCCGGTCGGGGTCGTGGTCGGCGTGGTGGACCCGGGGGTCGGCACGTCGCGGCGGCCCATCGGCCTGCTCACCGGTCGCGGGGACGTCCTCATCGGGCCGGACAACGGCCTCCTCCTGCCCGCTGCCGGTGCCCTCGGCGGCCTCAAGGAGGCGCGCACGCTGGAGAACGGCGAGTGGATGCTCGCGAAGGTGAGCAGCACCTTCCACGGTCGCGACATCTTCTCGCCGATGGGGGCGCACGTGGCCATCGGCGGCGACTTCGCGAACGTCGGTCCGGTCGTCGACCCGGCGACGCTCGTGGGCATGGCGTTCCCGACGGCGAATGTCAGCGAGGGCAGCCTCGACACCTCGATCGTCTACATCGCCTCGTTCGGCAATCTGCACCTCAGCGCGTCGGGCGCAGAGATGGCGACCGCGTTCGGCGACCTCGAGCCGGGCACGCGCTTCCGCGTCGAGCTCGTGTCGACGCCCGGCCATCCGGGCCACGTCGAGGAGGTCACCTGGGTCCGGACGTTCGGTGACACCGTCCCGATGACGCCCGTGCTGTACGCGGACTCGTCCGGTCGGCTCGGCTATGCCGACAACCAGTCCGACGCGGCCCGGCGCCTGGGAGCGACGGTCGACCAGCAGGTCCGCATCCGGCGAGCCTGAGCCGGCCCATCGTGCCCACAGGATCCGTCGCGCCCGAAACCACTGCCGCCGTCCCGGGACCCGGTCCCGAGCACGTCGTCGAGATCGAGGGCCTCACCTTCCAGTACCGGCGAGGCTCCTCGCCCGCGATCGAGGACCTCTCGCTGACGATCGACGCCGGCGAGGTGCTGCTGGTCGCCGGCCCGTCCGGGTGCGGCAAGAGCACCCTGATTCGAGCGATCAACGGCCTGATCCCGCATGCGTACCCGGGCGAGCTCAAGGGCTCCGTGAAGGTCGCCGGCCGCGAGACGACCGAGCAGAAGCTCCGCGACATCTCGCTGGTCGTCGGGACGGTGCTCCAGGACCCCGCGCGCCAGATCGTCGGTGCGACCGTGGAGTCGGAGCTGGCCTTCGGCCCCGAGAATCTGGGCATCGACCGGGCCGAGATCCGGACCCGCATCCACGAGGTGTCCGCGGCCGCGTCCATCGACACGCTCCTGGGACGTGAAACCGCAGCCCTCTCCGGCGGGGAGCGGCAGCTCCTCGCGATGGCCGGTATCCTCATGCTCCGACCGCGCCTGTACGTGGTCGACGAGCCCCTCGCGAACCTGGATCCCGCGACCGCAGCCCGCCTGCTCGCGATCCTTCGCCGCCTCGCCGACGAGGGCCACGCGATCGTGATCGTCGAGCATCGGGTCGAGGAGGTGCTCGAGCTCGCGCCGGAGAAGGTGCTGTACCTGGATGGGGGCCGGACACGGTATCTCGGCGACGTCGCGGGCTTCCTCGACGTCGCGGACCCCGACGCCGTCAAGCTGCCGTTCGAGGTGACGGCGCGCCGCCTGCGTGCCCTCGGCCGGCCGGCGCCACCGCCGCCACCGATGCTCGGCGGGCAGGTGCGGGAGGACACGCCGGACGAAGCGCCCCGCCTCGAGTTCCGCCACGTTCGTGCCGGCTATCGCACCGGCGAGGTGCTCCATGGCATCGATGCGAAGCTCGGCGCACGCGAGGTCGTGGCAGTCCTCGGCCCGAACGGCTCGGGCAAGACGACGCTGTTCCGGACGGCGATGCGTCTCCTCGATATCGACGAGGGCGAGATCCTCGTCGATCGCGTCACGACGGCCGACACGTCCGTTGCCCAGCTCGCGACCGTCTTCGGGTACGTGTTCCAGAGTCCCAGCCAGATGCTGTTCGCCCGAACCGTCCGCGAGGAGCTCGAATTCGGCCCCCGCAACCTCGGCCGCGATCCGGCCGCCTTCGCGACGATCGTGGAGGACGCGCTGCGCCGGACGTCCCTCGACCAGCTCGACGACATCCTCGAGCGGCCGCCGCTCACGCTCTCGTTCGGCCAGCAGAAGCGGCTCGCGCTGGCGATCGCGCTCGCGCTCCAGCCGAAGACCCTGATCCTCGATGAGCCGTCAGCCGGCCAGGATCACCAGACCGCCACCGCATTCATGCACGAGGTGCTCTCGATCCCGGGCCTCGAGTCGATTTATCTCGTCACGCACGATGTCGACCTTGCATTGACGCATTCCGATCGTATCCTCCTCTTCAGGTCCGGCGCTGTCGTCGCCGACGGCCGGCCGGGTCATGTGATCGAGGACGAGGATCGCTGGAGGAGCTGCAACCTTCGGGTCACGTCACTGATGCGCGCCAACGCGAAACGGCGCGTGCGTGACGGTCGGTTCCTCGGCGCCGATGCCCTTGCGGCCGAGGAGCAATAGGGAGAGGAGATCCATGGGAACGACCATGACGATGAGCCGCAGCTCGATGTGGGCTGTCGACTCACGGGTCATCGTGTACTCGGCGATCGGCGCTGCCCTCTATGGCGTGCTGGTCGGCCTGTTCAAGATCCCGGTCCCCGGGACCACGGCGGTCGACGTCCGGCCGGCGTTCGCACTCGTGCCGTTCTTCGGCTTCGCGTTCGGGCCGATCGTCGGCCTGTTCACGGGTCTTGTCGGCAACATGATCGGTGACCAGATCTCGGGCTGGGGCCTGCTCACCTCGTACAACTGGAGCCTCGCCAACGGCGCCGTCGGGCTCATCGCCGGCCTCGCCCCCATGTTCATGATGTCGATGATGGCCAAGAGCCTCCCGCAGCGCGCCATCGCCGGTGCGATCGCGGGCGCGATCGGCGTCGTCGTCGGCCTCCTCATCGTCTTCACGGACATCATCAAGGACGGTCTCGACTTCAATGCCGCCCTCGGTGAATACGTCCCTGCGGTCGTGGGCGACCTCATCGCCACGATCATCCTCGTGCCGGTCCTCGTGTACGCGTGGGAGCCGGTGAAGGAGCGTCTCGGCCGCTGATGCGGCCACA
>DASSHR010000399.1:0-1634 GCA_035692745.1 Candidatus Limnocylindrales bacterium
GAGCCGTCCGCCAGGCGGAACACCTGGACGTACTGGAGGCCGCAACACGTCCCGGGCGGCCACCTTCGCTCGTGGAGCTCGGTCGACACGACCGGCACGTGACCAGGCTCCCGGACGTCGAACGCCCGATCAGCGGCAGCCGGCAGGTCGGCGCAGGAGGCATGGTCGACGACGACCCCGTCGGCGGTCTCGCTCCAGTCCGTGCAGGTCGCCGGCGGCCCGACGAGCCAGCCGTCGATCGTGGCGCCTGAGGTCGCGTTGGTGCAGCCGGCGAGGACGACGAGGGCCATCACGACACAGGCGAGGCGAGCCATGGACGGAGTTGATCACGCGATGCCGACCCGCGAAATGCGCGGTATCACGCAACCTCGGTCGTAGACTGCCCCCGTATCGAGGGTCCCCGTAGCTCAGTGGACAGAGCGGCTGCCTTCTAAGCAGCGGGTCGCAGGTTCGAACCCTGCCGGGGACGCCATATCGGTAATGCGATCGGTCAGACACCATCCGCCTTGGCCCACGACGGGGATGAAGTGCGCATTCTGCTGACGAGTCTCGTCCTAGGGCTGGCCCTCCTCGGATGCGCGGCACCTCGGGGCGAGCAGGTAACGATCCGGACCATCAGGGCCGACGAAGACCCGGGCTACGGGTCGTTCGCGAACACGGTCGCCGATGTCATCGCCGACCCCGTGACCGGTGCGCCAGTCGTCGCCCAAGGCGCTGATCCCTTGAAATGGCCGGCCGGGTACACCGCCTGGCGTGTTGGGCCGGAGACCGAGGTTCTCGACGAGACGGGCGAACTCGTCCTCGTGACGGGTCATCGGTATCACTTGTACTTCGGGATCGGAGGCGTGTCAGCCGTTCTCCGCGTCGAGGATTGCCCCCCGGGGTCATGTCCCAAGTTGGGCTTCTATCTGGGCAACTTCCCGCAGGGCTAGCCCGACGGCTACAGCCCGCGAGTCACCGGATCACCAATGACATCGAGGACAACTCGGCCTAGAGTGCCGCTCATGCATGCGCGGATCGGTCGGCTCGGGGTCATCGTCGTTGCCGCGATCGTCCAGCTCGCCACGCTCGTGCTGGCCCACAACCTCGTGTACCTGGCGCGCTACGGCTCGCGCTTCAACGAGGAGCTCGTGCACTCCGGGCACGGCGACGGCTGGAAGGCCGCCGCGGCAACGTCGATCGGCCTGAGCGCGATCGCGGCGACCGTTGCGATCGTCCGCCTCCTGCGTCTCCACGTCCTGGTGCGCCGCGAACGAACGGCGCCGGCGGGCAGCCGCCTCGAACGTAGCGCGCTGCTCCGGACCTGGCTCCGTATTGCGCCCGCGCTGGCGCTGAGCACCGTCGCGCTGCTGACGCTGCAGGAGAACCTGGAGCAACTCGCACTCCATGGCGCCTCGGCCGGCATTGGCATCCTCATCACGCCGGAGTACGCCGGCGGCCTGTGGATCGCGCTCGCGGTCGGCCTGCTGATCGGGGTCGTCGTCGCGCTCGTGGCGTGGCGCCTCCACGTGCTGGCCACGCGCCTGCGCGAGGCCCGATCAACCGCGGCGGCGAAGCGAGTGCAGCGCGAGGCCGCTCGACCCGCGCTCGTCATCGACCGACCCGCGACGTCCATCCTCGGGCGCCGATCTGCC
>DASSHR010000400.1:0-1720 GCA_035692745.1 Candidatus Limnocylindrales bacterium
TCGTCGAGCGTGCCGGCAAGGAAGAAGGCCTGCTCCGGCAGCGTGTCCGCATTGCCGGCGAGGATCTCCTTGAACGACGCGACCGTGTCCTTGATCGAGACGTACTTGCCGGGGCGGCCCGTGAAGACCTCGCCGACGAAGAACGGCTGCGACGCGAACCGCTGCAGGCGGCGCGCTCGCGCGACCGTCGCCTTGTCCTCCTCGGACAGCTCGTCGATGCCGAGGATCGCGATGATGTCCTGGAGATCGCGGTAGCGCTGGAGGACGCGCTTCGTCTCCTGCGCCACGTCGTAGTGCTCCTGCCCGACCACGAGCGGGTCGAGGATCGTCGATGTCGAGGTCAGCGGGTCGACCGCGGGGTAGATGCCGAGCTCGGCGATGGACCGCTCGAGGCGGATCGTCGAGTCGAGATGGGCGAAGGTCGTCGCCGGCGCGGGGTCCGTGTAGTCGTCCGCGGGGACGAACACGGCCTGGAGCGAGGTGATCGAGCCCTTCTTCGTCGACGTGATCCGCTCCTGCAGGCCGGCCATCTCCGTGGCGAGGTTCGGCTGGTAGCCGACCGCGGACGGCATGCGCCCGAGCAGCGCGGAGACCTCGGCGCCGGCCTGGGTGAACCGGAAGATGTTGTCGATGAACAGGAGGACGTCGCGGCCCTCCTCGTCGCGGAAGTACTCGGCCATCGTCAGGCCGGTCAGGCCGACCCGCTGGCGGGCCCCCGGCGGCTCGTTCATCTGGCCGAACACGAACGCGGTCTTCGCGATAACGCCGGACTCGGTCATCTCGTGGATGAGATCGTTGCCCTCGCGGCTCCGCTCACCGACGCCCGCGAACACGGACACGCCGGCGTGCTCCTGGGCGACGTTGCGGATGAGCTCCTGGATGATGACGGTCTTGCCGACGCCGGCGCCGCCGAAGATGCCGACCTTGCCGCCCTTCTTGAACGGGCAGATGAGGTCGATGATCTTGAGGCCCGTCTCGAACACCTCGACCTCGGTGGTCAGGTCCTCGAAGGCCGGCGGCTGGCGGTGGATCGGGAGCATCGTCGGCGAGCTCACCGGACCCTTGAGGTCGATCGGCTTGCCGAGCACGTCGAACACACGGCCGAGGGTGGCCTCACCGACGGGCACGGTGATCGGGCCGCCGGTGTCGACCGCGCGGGTGCCGCGGGCCAGACCGTCGGTCGTCGTCATCGCGACGCTGCGCACCCAGTTGTTGCCGAGGTGCTGCGCGACCTCGCAGACGAGCGGCTCCTGGCCCTCGCGCTGGATCTCGACGGCGTTGAGGATCCCGGGCAGCTGCCCGGCCGGAAACTCGATGTCGACCACCGGACCGGTGATCTGGATGACTTGTCCGACGCCTTGCTCGACGTTCTTTGGCGGTGCGCTGGCCATGGTGCTCTCGTCCTCCTGGTTCAGCGCGCTCGCGCGCCGCTGGCAATCTCGATCATCTCGCGGGTGATGTTGGACTGGCGGACCTTGTTGTAGGCGAGGGTCAGGTCGTCGATGAGCTCGCCGGCGTTCTCGGTCGCGTTCTTCATCGCGACCATTCGGCTGGACTCCTCGCTGGCCTTCGCCTCGAGCACGGCGTGGAACAGGCGCGTCGCGACGTAGCGCGGCAGCAGCTGCTCGAGGACCGCGGCGGGGCTGGGCTCGAAGATGAACTGGTTGCCGGGGATGCCCTCGGTGTCCTCCGACGGCTGGATCGGCAGGAGCGTGTCCAT
>DASSHR010000401.1:0-1389 GCA_035692745.1 Candidatus Limnocylindrales bacterium
ATGTCTTGTCCTGATATAGGTGGACAGATTTTTAACCATAAATCTGACATTAAACATGACAAAACAACCAAAAACGATTACAAGGTACAGTATTAGCTTTAAACAAAAAGTAGTAAGAGAAATAGAAGAAGAAGGATTGCGAATGACGGAAGCTGCCCGACGCTATGGAATAAAAGGGGGTAGCACGATTCACAATTGGCTAATTCAATTCGGTAAAAATCATTTATTAAGTAAAATTGTAAGAGTAGAAATGAAAGGAGAAAGAGACCGGGTGAAAGAACTCGAAGCAGAAATAAAAAAGTTGAAAATAGCATTGGCCGATGCTACAATGGAAAAGCATGCGCTGGAGACACTGGTAGAGATAGTAGATGAGCACTACCAGACCGATGTAAAAAAAAATTTAGGACAACAGCTATCCAAAGGAGTAACGAAGAAAAAAAATATCCGATAGAAAAACTATGTTCTTATTTTGGATATAGCCGGTCGGGTTATTACCGGTCATTGGAAGTAAAAATAACAACAGAGACTAAGGAAGATATGGTAATAAAATTGGTGCAGGAAATAAGGCGGTATCTGCCCAGGGTAGGAGGCAAAAAGTTATATAAGCTGTTAAAAGAAGATTTAGACAAACTGCCAGGCACCATAGGCAGAGACAAGTTCTTTGATATTTTACGCAAGCGTAAATTGCTGGTGAAAAGAAGAAAGAAAAATGTAACAACAACAGATTCTTATCACCGTTTTCATAAGTATAAAAACAAATTTAAGGGCAAGATTTTTACAGGTCCCAATCAGGCATTTGTAAATGACATTACTTACTTACGGACCGGTGAAGGATTTGTATATTTATTCCTTCAGACAGATGCTTATTCCAGAAAAATAACCGGCTGGGACTTATCAGATAGTCTTGCAATAGATGGAGCTATCAGAGCGCTTAAAATGACAATAAAGCAATGTAAGAATACAAAAGGAGCTATTCATCATTCAGACCGGGGCATACAATATTGCAGCAAAGAATATGTAAGGATATTAAACAGTCATAAAATGGAAATCAGCATGACAGAAGAAAACCATTGTTATGAAAATGCGATGGCAGAAAGAGTAAACGGAATTTTAAAAGATGAGTTTTTGTTGGACGAGGAATTTGCCAATAAAGAGATGGCATTAAAAGCAGTGAAGGAAGCCGTAAAGAGTTATAATACCCGCCGCCCACACTGGTCATTGAACTTATACACACCGCAGCAAATACATCAGGCAGCGTAAACATCAATAGAATCAATGGTTTCATAAGATATCAACAAAAAAATGTGGAAACTAAAAAAGAAAAAAAAGAAGCAAAAAAAAGAAAAAGGTAGTAATAGTAATAGTGTCTACTTTTTTCAGGACAAGACA
>DASSHR010000402.1:0-3846 GCA_035692745.1 Candidatus Limnocylindrales bacterium
GGCCACCACTGCACGATGCCGCTCCACGAGCGGTTGGACCTGTCGGCCACGGCCCGCGCGAGCTTCAACGTGTACACGACGACGTCCGACATCGACCGCCTGGTCGAAGGCCTCGGCGAGGTCCAGCGCATCTTCGGCTGAACGCCAGCCGCCGCGATGCCAGGCGGACTCGCTGCCCGCTCGGCCGGGCCGCTCGGCGGCCCTGTTGCGATCAAACCGCAACAACGTCGGTCGAACGCGCCGCCGCGGCCACTTGTCCGTCCGATCTGCGATCCAATCGCAAGTTGAGCGGCTGAGCGCGCGATTCCGCGCCGGCCGAGCCGGGTCCAGGGTCGACGCGACCGGTTCGTTCGTTCTTGTTGAGATCCAAGCGCATCTCGAGCGCCGAGGAGCGCGCCGTGGCCTGGGGAACCGCGCACGCCCGGGGCAGCTAACCTCGGCGGGCGTCCCTGAGATCCAGCCGGTCCGAGGCGGCGGCAATGAGGTCGCGGTCGTGGGTCGCCACGACCATCGTCACGTGCTGGCGGTCGAGCGCAGCCAGCATCTCGATCAGCGAGGTTGCGGACGCGCGGTCCAGCGCCGCGGTGGGCTCATCCAGGATCAGCAGTCGCGGTCGGGCCGCAACGGCGCGCGCAATCGCGACCCGCACGCGCTCGCCACCCGACAGCGTGTCCGGGGAGGCGGCGGCCAACTCGGCCAGCCCCACCTGGCCCAACGCCTCGCGCGCCCGAGCCGTCCGCGATGCTGCGTCGTCGCCTGCGCGCCTGATCGCGAGCGCGAGCTCCACGTTCTCCAGGGCCGAGAGGAACGGAACGAGCCGCGGTGCCTGCGGGCAGAAGGCAACGTCCCGGGCCCGGAACTCGGCGAGCGCCTCGCGGTCGAGCGTGGCGAGGTCCGTCCCGAGCGTCAGGATCCGGCCTGCGGTCGGGCGGTCGAGCCCGGCGATGAGCCGCAGCAGCGTTGACTTTCCTGACCCCGAGGGCCCGGTCACGATGTGCAGCCCGCCCGACGCGAACGTCGTATCCAGGTCCTTGACGGCGTGGATCGCGCCCGCGCCCGTTCCGTATGTCCGCGACAGCCCCTCGACGACGACGGCCGGTACCGCACCTTCGGCCGGCGGCACCGGCGCCATCGATGCGGACGGTGGCGGCAACGACGGCGCGCGCCAGCCACTCGCATCGGTGATCGCGACTGCGGGCGCCCCCGCGCCCAGCCGTGTCGCGATCGCGCGGCCGTCGCGGACGTACACGATGCGATCGGCCATCTGCTCGACCAGGGCGTCGTGGGTGACGACGATCGCCGTTGCGTGCTCGCGGCGGACCAGGGACTGCAGCAGCGCGACGAGCTCGGCGGCGGTGCGCTCGTCGAGCTCGGCCGTCGGCTCGTCGGCGAGGAGGAAGCGTGGTCGTGGCGCGAGCGCGGCCGCGAACGCGACGCGCTGCTGCTCGCCACCGGAGAGTCGTGACGGCGTGGCGGCGCCGCGGTCGCCCAGGCCCACCGCCGCCAACAGCTCCATGGCGCGCGCTGCCCGCCGAGCACGCGACCAGCCGCGCAGCCGCAGCGGCAGCTCGATGGCGGCCTGCGCCGTGAGGTACGGCGACAGCGATCGCCAGTACTGCTGGTCGATCACGCCGACGTCGTTGCGATAGCGGACCAGCGCGCGCTCCGACGCCCGCTCCAGCGGCACGCCGAAGGACTCCACGGAGCCGGCCGACGGCCGATCGAGCCCGGCGAGGATCCGCAGCATCGTCGACTTGCCGGAGCCCGAGGCGCCGACGATCGCGACGACCTCGCCGGCCGCGACCTCGATGTCGAACCCGCGGAGTGCCGCGACGTTGCCCGCCGCCCCGGGGTAGATGCGCATGACGCTCTCGGCGCGCACGACCGCACCGGCCCCCACCACGGGATCGGGCCTCGCCGTCACCGCACGCCCGCCCCGAGCGAAGCGCGCCCGAAGTGCCGCCTCGCAAGCGCGTAGACCGCGATCCCGATCAGCACGAGGAGCGCGCCGGGGATCGCCAGCACGATGCCCCAGGGCGCGACGAGGGCCAGCGGTGGAATCGGAACGCCCGCGTCCGCGCCAACACCCACGGACACCGCCATGAACCACCCCAGCCCGACGCCCATCGCCACGCCCGCCACCGCCCCGACGAGGCACATCGCGATGGTGCGCAATACCACCAGGAAGGTGAGCGCCCGCGGCGTCGTCCCTTGCGCCTCGAGCTCCCACAGCTCGCCGCGCTCGTCGCGCAGGTCCGCGGCCATCGCGAGCAGCACGCCGACGAACGACAGCAGCAGCCCGGCGATGGCGCCGACGGCAAGCGCCCAGACGATCCCGAGCGCGAACGGGTCGTTCGAGCGCTCCGCCTCCAGCGCCGGGCGCGAGGTCACGATCAGCGAGGGAAATGGATCCTGGCCGAGCGCCGTGACGACCTCGTTCGTGCGCTGGTCATTCGGCGTCCCGAGCAGCACCTGGTTCGCACGCCCGGTGCCCGGATCGTGTGCGTCCTCGGCGAGGAGGAACGGCGGCAGGTCGACGATGACGAGCGACGTTCGGTCGGTGACAGATGGCATCGACGTCGTCGTCCCCACGGGATGGATCCGAAGCTCCAGCCCCGACCCGATGATCGTGTCGATGACCCCGTCGGCATCGACGTCGCTTGCGAGGTCCGGGCTCACGATCGCGGGGAACACGAGGCCGTCGGTGCGGACCGGCGGCCGGATGAGCTGGTCGCCGGCGCCGGAAACGGTCAGGTGCAGCGGCGTTGCCGGATCCAGGATGCCTTCGAGGCCGTGGATCGTGGCATCGCCCTCCTGGCGCTGGCCCTGCTTCGGGCCGCCGCCACCGGCGTCGCCGCCGTTCGAGGCGAGCAGCCCGAGGATGCGCCACGAGGCTCCCGTCGACGTGTCGAGCGGCGCCGTCATCGTCTGCCGGCCCGGCTTGAGCTCGCCAAAGGGCACGTGATCGACGGAGCCGTCATCCGCCTCGACGATCAGCGCGAGGTTGATGGCGTCGCCTGCGTAGTCGACGTCGATCGTCACCGCGGCATCGCCTGGCGGCACGGCCTGCGTCGTGAGCTGCCACGCCCCGTCGAGGCGGATCGCAGCGCCCAGCTCGGCCGGCGACTGCGAGGAGAACTCGGACCGCCAGCCTTTCAGGTGGCCGAGCACTGTCGCATCGAGCGAGACGAGCGTGAACAGCCGATGCGACGCGGTCTCGCCGGACTTGCGGACCATCGGTTGGACCTCGACGTCCGTCCCGAGCTGACCCTTCTGGAGCAGTGGCACGACGTACAGCCCGAATGGCGCCTCCGCGGCCAGGCTCTGGACCTTGACGTCGAGGCCGGTCGCGAAGGCCGCCTGGTCCACCGCTCCCCGCTGCAGCGTCGCCGCGTACACCTGCCCGAACACGACCGCGCCGACGCTGAACGCAAGCAGGGTCATGATCGCCGCCGGTCGGAGCGGCTCCCGGGCCACCGAGATGGCTGCCAGCCGGATCCCGATCGGCGCGCGGCGGGTGAGGCGTGCCAGCCCTCGCAGGAGCGGCGGCAGGAGCACGAGCGAACCGAGGATCACGGTGAGGCCCAGCGCGCCGGGAAGGAGCGCCGACGTGGGCGACGTGGCATCCGCGGCGAGCTGCGCCGGATCGGCCGGCCCGGCGGAGATCCGCTGCCAGGCGAGGATCGCGGCCGCCGGGACGACCGCCGCCCCCACGATCCGAGGCTGGAGGAGCCGTCCCGCGGCCGGATGGATTCCGAGCACGATCGCGACCATCGCGAGCGCGACCAGCCCGCCGATCAGGGCGATCGCAGCCGGCTGCAGCAGCGCCAACCCGAGCACGATGTC
>DASSHR010000403.1:0-4671 GCA_035692745.1 Candidatus Limnocylindrales bacterium
ACCTCGACGCCCGGCGGCGACGGTGCCGAGCTCCAGGCGATGGCGACCCTCCTCGGCGAGCACGGGCCGGCGGTGTCGATCTCGGCCCAGAAGTCGATGCTCGGGCACACGCTCGGGGCAGCCGGAGCGCTCGAGTCGATCGCGACGGTCATGGCCATTCGCGACGGCGCCGTGCCGCCGACGATCAACCTGCACGACCCCGACGAGAACGTCGACGGCCTGGACCTCACGCCGAACACGGCGACCCGGCGAACCATCGACACGGCACTCAACAATTCCTTCGGCTTCGGCGGCCAGAACGCCGCCCTCGTCTTCCGGAAATGGGCCGAATGAGCGACGACACGACCTTCACGCCCGCCGCCTCGACCGAATCGGCCGACGCCGCGGCCGCGGCCCCCGACGGCCCCGACGCCGACGTGGACGCGATGCCCGCGGCGACGCCCGAGGACGCCTCGCTCCTCGCCCTGATCGACCGATTGTCCGCACTGCTGGATCGAACCGAGCTGACCGAGCTCGAGGTCCAGGTCGGGGGAACCGGGCTGGTGCTCCGCAAGCCGTCCGCGCTCGCACCCATGGTCGCGGCGCCGGTCGCGGCGGCCGCCGCTGGTGCCGGCGGTGGCTCGGAGGCCGCAGCGACCGGACCGACCCCGGCCGCCGACGCCGCACCACCCGCGCGACCGGCCGTGATGGCCCCGCTCACCGGCATCTGGTACGCCTCGCCCGCGCCGGGCTCCGCGCCATACGTGACGCTCGGCGGCGAGGTCGCGGTGGGCCAGGTGATCGGGCTCATCGAGGCGATGAAGCTCTTCAATGAGATCAAGAGCGACAAGGCCGGTCGCGTCGCCAGGATCAACGCCGAGAGCGGCAAGCTCGTTCGCGCCAAGCAACCACTGATCGAGGTCGACCCGCTATGACGCCCAGCTCGCCCAACCCGGGCGCCTCGCCGATCCGCGCCCACGTCACCGGCTGGGGCCGCTACGTCCCCTCGCAGGTGCTGTCGAACAAGGACCTCGAGCGGATGGTCGACACGAACGACGAGTGGATCGTCACGCGGACCGGCATCCGCGAGCGGCGCGTCGCCGCCGCGAACGAGACCACCGCATCGATGGGCGCCGTCGCGGCGCTGCGCGCGATCTACGCGGCCGGCCTCCAGCCGGACGACATCGACCTGATCCTGCTCGGCACGCTCACGCCGGACTACTGGATGCCCTCGACTGCCGCGCTGGTCAAGGAGGCGATCGGCAACACGCGGGCCGCGGCGATGGACGTCTCCGCGGCGTGCTCCGGGTTCGTCTACGGGTTCGCCACGGCGCAGGCGTGGATCACCGCGGGGCTCGCCAAGCACGTCCTCGTGATCGGGGCGGAGCTGTTGACCCGCTTCCTCGACTACTCGGACCGCTCGACCTGCATCCTCTTCGGGGACGGGGCGGGCGCGGCGGTCCTCAGCGCCTCGACGGAGCCGGGCGGCGCGCTCGGGGTGGAGCTCACGACGGAGCCCCAGGGCGCGTACATGATCTGGCTGCCCGCCGGCGGAGCGAAGAGCCCGCCGTCGGCCGAGACGATCGCCCGCGGCGAGCACTTCATCCGGATGGAAGGCAAGGAGACGTACCGGTTCGCGACGCGGACCCTGGCCTCGACGGCACTGGAGTCCGTGCGCCGCTCCGGCCTCCAGCCGGACGACATCAGCCTGTTCATCCCGCACCAGGCGAACATCCGGATCATCGAGGCGGTCGCAAAGGGCCTGAACCTGCCGATGGACCGCATGTTCACGAACGTCGACAAGTACGGCAACACGTCGGCGGCCTCGGTGCCGATCGCGATGGCCGAGGCGGTCAACGAGGGCCGCGTCAAGGTCGGTGATCGGATCACGATCGTCGCCTTCGGCGCCGGGTTCACGTCGGGTGCGGTGACCATCGAATGGACGGCCGACCCGGCGCGCGGCATGGAAGCCGACGAGGTCATCCGACCCGGCGACGTCGAGGTTCGGCTGCCGGTCGACTGGGATTCGGTCGACCCCATTCCGCCGGCGCTCGCCGAGATCATGGCCCGTCCCGGCACCGTGAACCCGCCGCTCGACGACGTCGTACCCGGCGAGCCCGAGCCGGCGTCGATGCCCGTTGGAGGAGCTCGATGATCCTGGAGGCGCCCCGATGATCGATCTCTCCGGCAAGTCGGCCGTCGTCACCGGCGGCTCGCGCGGCATCGGCCGGGCGATCGCGATCCGGCTCGCGACCCAGGGCGCCGATGTCGCGTTCAGCTACCGCGGCAACGAGGCGGCGGCGAAGGAGACCGCGGCGGCGATCGAGGCGTTGGGCCGCCGCGCGCTGCCGGTGCAGGCGGACGTGTCAGATCCTGCGGCGGCGGATGCGCTCATCAAGGCTGCCCTGGAGGCGTTCGGCAAGGTCGACATCCTGGTGAACAACGCCGGCGTCACGCGCGACGACCTGATCATGCGCATGTCGCTCGACGACTGGAAGACCGTCCTCGAGACCAACCTGTTCGGTGCCTTCTACGTGATCAAGGCCGTCACCCGACCGATGCTCAAGGCCAAGGGCGGCCGGATCATCAACATCACGTCGGTTTCAGGGCAGGCGGGCCAGATCGGCCAGGCGAACTACTCGTCGGCGAAGGCCGGGCTCATCGGGCTCACGAAGGCCACGGCCCGCGAGCTCGCCTCGCGCTCGATCACCTGCAACGCGGTGGCGCCCGGCTTCGTGCTCACCGAGCTCACGCAGGACCTGCCCGAGAACCTGATGCAGCAGCTCACCACCGCCACGCCGCTCGGGCGATTCGGCACGACCGAGGAGATCGCGTCCGCGGTCGCCTTCCTCGCCAGCGACGAGGCCGCGTTCATCACCGGCCAGATCCTCGGCGTCGACGGCGGCCTCGTGATGATGTAGCGGTGCGCCTGCGCCACGGCTGACGTCGATGGCGCTCGCGCGGGTCCGGCATCGATCGCGTCGAACCGCCATCCTTCCCGTCCAAGGTGACTGACGCTCCGCCGAACCCGCAGCCGAGCTCCGCGCCGCCCAGCCACGCGGGGGACGGCGACCCGTCCATCCGTCGAACGTGGTGGCTGCTCGCGATCGCGTTCTTCGCGCTGGCGCTCATCAACGGCATCCGCCTCGTCGTCGACAAGCAGCCGGCCGACTGGCTCACCATCGCCCTCGTCGTGATCGCGGCCGTGGCGGCAATCGCGCATCGCAATGCCGTCGCGGGCCTGGAGGCGAGGGGTCGCGGCGAGGCCGAGAGCTTCGCGCGGATCATCCGCGGCCTGTCGCACTCGGTGTCTGCCGACGCGATCGTGGCAGCGATCCTCGAGGACCTCATCGACGCCACCGCGGCCGACCACGTCGTCCTCGTCCGACGACGGCAGGACGGGGTCGCGCTCGATGCGACGCTCGTCTCGCGCCGGCGCGGCGTCCCGACGACGACGACCGTGCTGCCGCTTGCCGTGCTCGACCTCCCGCCGGGCGAGGATCGAGCGCCCGTCGCGGTCGCGATGGCTGCGCCCACGGCAGCCACCGCCGCCACCATCCCGGCGTCTGAACCCGGGGGCGAGACGCCATCGGACGCGCCGGTCGAGATGGCGTCGCGAATTCCGTCGCTGCCGGCGCTGCCGACGGTCGCCCGTCGTGCCTCCGACGCGGGTGGCGGTCGCACCTTCATTCGCCGAGCAGCCGCCGAGAGCCTCGCGCTGCTCAAGGACATCGGGCTGCCGGCGCCGGACCTCTTCGGCGCGCGAGGCAAGGCGAGGCTGACCGAGGTGCTGGCGAGGGGCGACGAGGCGCTCGTGGCCGAGCGGGTGGCCGATCGCGTTCGAGCCGTCTTCGGGCTGTCCCACACCCTCACCGTGCCCCTGCGCGGCGAGGCCGGGGTGATCGGTGCGATCGTGCTTTCGCGGCGCGACCGCGAGGCCTGGCCGCAGAGCGCTCGCCGGCTCGTCCGCGGCGCCGCCAACGAGACCGCCGCCGCGCTCCAGCGCGCCTCATCGCAGCGCGAGGTCGCCGCGTCGGCATCGACGGACCCGCTCACCGGCCTCCCGAACCGACGCTATTTCGAGGAGTTCTCGTCGCTGCTCGCACAGCGTCGCCGTGCCGGCGATGCCGTGGCCGTGCTGATGATCGACATCGACAAGTTCAAGGTGCTCAACGACACGTACGGCCATCCGATCGGCGACCAGGTCCTCAAGGCCGTCGCGGACGCGATCACGACGACCGTGCGCGACCACGACATCCCGGCCCGGATCGGCGGCGAGGAGTTCGCCGTCCTGCTGCGCAATGCCGTCCCGGAAGTCGCGCTCGAGGTCGGCGAGCGCGTGCGGGAGGCCGTCCGAGAGCTGGATCTGCGGTTCATCGGCGTGCCGGGCGTGTCGGTGTCCATCGGCGTCGCGCACGCGGAATTCGCCGAGGAGCCGATCCCGGACCTCATCGAACGAGCCGACAAGGCGCTGCTCCGCGCCAAGCGCGCGGGCCGCGATCGGGTGATCGCCGGCTGACCCCCGCCGCTCAACGCCGCCCGCGACCGCTGCCGCTCGAGGCCCCCGCGCCGCCCGCCGCGGCCCCCGCTCGGCCCCGGCGCCCGCGACCACCGCTCGCTCAGCCGCCCCCGCGCCGCCCGCCGCGGCCCCCGCCCGGCGCCCGCGACCACCGCTCGCTCAGCCGCCCCCGC
>DASSHR010000404.1:0-2539 GCA_035692745.1 Candidatus Limnocylindrales bacterium
GCGTCGATCGGTCGGTCACGCAGTGACGACGCCAGCGCGAGCGCGACCGCGAGGTCGAGGCCCGGCTCGCTGACCGTCAGCCCGCCCGCCAGGTTCGCGTACACGTCGTGCGTCCCGAGCCCGATCCCGGCGCGGCGGCCAAGGACGGCGAGCAGCAGGGCCAGGCGGGTCGGGTCGATGCCCGACGCCCGGCGAGCCGGGGTCGTGTAGCCCGCCGGCGAGACCAGCGCCTGGACCTCGACCAGCAATGGCCGCGTGCCCTCGAGCGTCGCGGCGACGACGCTGCCGGGCGCGGCGCCCTCGTGCTCGGCGAGGAAGGCGCGGCCCGGGTCGGCCACCTCGCGCAGGCCGGCCTCGCCCATCTCGAGGACGCCGAGCTCGTCCGTGGAGCCGAAACGGTTCTTCGAGGCGCGGACGAGCCGCATCACACCGCCGCGATCGCCGCCGAGGTCGATCACCGCGTCGACGAGGTGCTCCAGCGTGCGCGGACCTGCGATGGAGCCGTCCTTGGTCACGTGGCCCACGAGGACGACCGCGATCCCGTCGCCCTTTGCCAGCTCCATGAGCCGCAGCGCGGATTCGCGGACCTGGCCGACGCTGCCCGCCGGGCCGTCGAGCTCCTCGACGGTCATCGTCTGGATCGAATCGACGACGACCAGCGCCGGACGTGTCGCGCGCGCGGCTTCGACGGTCGCGCCCACCTCACTGGTTGCGAGCACGGACACCGCGTCGGCCGCAGCGCCGCTGCCGAGCCCCAGTCGCGCCGCGCGGAGACGGACCTGGCCGGCCGATTCCTCGCCCGTCGCATACAGCACGCCGCCTGCTGCCGCCACGCCGCCGGCGACCTGGAGGAGTAGCGTGGACTTGCCGACGCCGGGCTCACCACCGATCAGCAGCAGCGACCCCGGTACGATCCCGCCGCCGAGGACGCGGTCGAGCTCGCCGATGCCGGTGGGCAGGCGGTCGATCGGCCCGTCCGCGGGGGCGGACAGGGCAACGGGCGCCGGCGCGCCGATGCGGGCGGTGGCGGCACGAAGGCCGCGCGGCTTTGCGGCGACGACGGTCTCGACGAGCGTGTTCCACGCCGCGCAGGAGCGGCATTGGCCTTCCCAGCGCGGGTAGTCGGCGCCACAGGCCTGGCAGACGAACCGGCTCTGGGCCCGGGCCATGGCTACGAGACTTCGACGGGGGTCTTCTGCTCCGCGCCCTGGATCACGATGCCATCGTCGGCGTTCGCGTCCACGGTGATGGTGGTGCCCGCACCGTACCGACCGAGCAGGAGATGCTCGGCGAGCACGTCCTCGATGTGATTCTGGATCGCCCGCTTGAGCGGTCGCGCGCCGAACGCAGGATCCCAGCCAAGCTTGATCAGCTGGTCCTTGGCGGCCTGCGTCACCTCGAGGGTCATGTTCTGTGCCTTGAGCTGGTCGCGCACGCGCGTCAGCTGGATGTCGACGATCTCGCGGATCTCCTCGATCGTCAGGCTCCGGAAGACGACCGTCGCGTCGAGGCGATTCAGGAACTCCGGCCGGAAGCTGCTCTTCAGCTCCGCCTGGACCTTCTCCTTCATCAGCTCATACGACTGTGCGGCGCGTCCCGACTCGTCGTCCGCGACGGGCCGGAAGCCGAGCGACGAGTTCGTCTGCAACTGCTTTGCGCCCAGGTTCGAGGTCATGATGATGATCGTGTTCCGGAAGTCGACCCGGCGACCCTTGGCATCCGTGAGCTGGCCGTCCTCGAGGATCTGCAGCAGGATGTTGAAGACCTCCGGATGCGCCTTCTCGACCTCGTCGAGGAGCACGACCGCGTAGCTCTTGCGGCGAACCGCCTCGGTGAGCTGGCCGCCCTCGTCGAAGCCGACGTAGCCCGGAGGAGCGCCGACGAGGCGCGACACATTGTGCCGCTCCATGAACTCGCTCATGTCGATCTTGATCAGCGAGTCCTCGCTGCCGAACATGAACTCCGCGAGCGCGCGGGCGAGCTCCGTCTTCCCGACGCCGGTTGGGCCGAGGAAGACGAACGAGCCGATGGGCCGCTTGGGATCCTTGAGCCCGGCACGGGCGCGCCGGACCGCCTTGGCGACGATGTCGATCGCCTCCTGCTGGCCGACGACCCGCTGGTGGAGGGCGTCCTCCATGTGCAGGAGCCGCTCCGTCTCGGCCTCGGAGATGCGGGTGACCGGGATGCCGGTCCACATCGCGACGACCTGCGCGATCTCCTCCTCGTCGACCGACGGCGCGTCGCCGGCGATCGTGGCCTGCCACTCGGCGCGCAGGGCTTCGACCTTCTCGCGCAGGGCGGCCTCGTCCTCGCGGAGCTTGGCCGCAGCCTCGTAGTCCTGTGAGTTGATCGCGCCGTCCTTCTCCTTCGTCAGGCGATCGAGCTCGCGCTGCGCCTCGCGGAGCTGCGGCGGCGCCGACGCGTGGCGCAGGCGGACACGGCTCGCGGCCTCATCGATGAGGTCGATGGCCTTGTCGGGCAGGTGGCGGTCCGTGATGTACCGGATCGAGAGGTCGGCGGCGGCGCGCACGGCCTCGTC
>DASSHR010000405.1:0-7004 GCA_035692745.1 Candidatus Limnocylindrales bacterium
CCTGCTCTTCGTCCTCGGGATCATGTGGGGCACGAGCTACGCGTTCATCAAGCTCGGGGTCGCGACGCTTCCGACCTTCACCCTGATCGCGACCCGACTGCTCATCGGGTTGGCGCTGCTCGTGACGGTCGTCGTGGTCACCCGGACGTCGCTGCCGCGCGATCCGAGGACCTACGTCCACCTGCTCGTGATGGCCGTGATCAACATCGTGATCCCGTTCACGCTCATCACCTCGGCCGAGCGGTCGGTCGATTCGGCCATCGCGGCGATCCTCAACGGTGCGGTGCCGCTCATCGTGATCGTGCTCGCGGCGATCGTGTTCCACGACGAGCCGATCACGCTCAATCGATTGGCCGGCGTGATCGTCGGCTACGTCGGCGTGATCGTCCTGGTCGCGCCTGGGCTGCTGTCAGCCACATCCGGCAGCAGCGCCGTTGGCGGCGAGATCGCGCTCCTGGGCTCCACGCTCGCCTACGCGATCGGCGCGGTCTACGCGCGCCGCACGTTGCGCAATCGCGGGCTGCGGCCGGTGGTGCCGGCGGTGTTCCAGGTCGGGTTCGCGCTCGTGATCATCGGGATCCTCGCGTTCACGCTCGAGAAGCCGCTCGAGGTCAGCTGGAACGGCGATGCGATCCTTGCCGTGGTCTGGCTCGGCCTGCTCGGCTCGGGCCTCGCGTATCTCGTGAACTTCCGGCTGCTGTCGCGGATCGGCGCAACCGGCACGTCACAGCTCGCCTACCTCCTGCCGGTCGTGGGCCTGATCTCGGGTGCGGTCATGTTCGGGGAGCAGATCGACGCGATCGTGATCGTCGGGACGGCGCTCGTCCTCGGCGGCGTCGCGCTCGTGAACAGCCGGTACGGACAGCGCCGCATCTGGGGCCGGTCCATGACACCCGCCGAGGTCACGCCGAAACCCTGAGGGTCGGCTATCGCGCCGCAGCCAGCAGCGGCTGCGCGCGGCGGCTTGCGGTCGACCCGGTGGCGGCTACCGCGCGGCGGCCAGCAGCGCCGCCCCGAGGACGACGAGCAGCGCCGCGGCGATCCGTGAGCCGGCATCGCGTCGGCCCTTCGCCTCGCGGAGCCGGATCGCGCCCCACGCGGCGGCGAGCACGATCCCCGATTCCCGCAGCGGCGCCACGGTCGCGAGCGGCGCGATCGAATACGCAACCAGCACGAGCAAGTACGCGGTGAGGGACAGCACGCCGGCGGCGGCATCGCGCCCGAGCGCCGCAAGGCCCGTTGGCGCGCCGACCGGTGGCGGGCCGGTCGGCGCGGGCGCGAGCCAGCCCTTGCGCCTGCCGAGGGTCACCACCGTGAAGGTCAGGATCGACGAGCCCACGGCCAGGATCGAGCCGTACAGCCACGGCGGCGCCTCGCGAACGCCGATGCGATCGACCGTCGAGTAGGCGGCGATCGAGACGCCGGTCAGCAGCGCGAAGCCGATCGCCGCGCGGTGTGCCGGATCGGTCGAGCGAAGGGCCTGCCAAGGCCGCGCAACGAGCAGGATGCCGGCCAGCAGGAACGCGACGCCGATCAGCGCGAGCGGCGCGAGCTGCTCGCCGAGCACGCCAATCCCGACCGCCACGGCAAGCAGCGGCGCACTGCCGCGCGCCAGCGGATACACCAGCGACAGTCCGCCGCGGCGATAGGCCGACGCGAGGCACACGAAGTACGTCGCCTCGAGGACCGCGGAGCCCATCGCCAGCGCGAAGGCCGTGCCCGAGACCGCCGGTCGGTCGTTGACCAGCCACGCCGCGACCGCAACCGGCAGCAGCACGACCGTCCCGATCGCCTGAAGCCGAACCGCTGTCGTGAGGGTGTCGCCGGACGTCTTGAGGAGGACGTTCCAGCCGGCATGGAGGACGGCCGCCACCAGGACGAGGACGATGGCGAGGGTCGGCACCTCCGCAGCCTACGGGTCGGGCATGCCGGCCGTGGGGCCGGCCGGCAGCCACCCGCGATCAATCAGCGGCGGAGGTCCCGCCGGGCAAACCCGAGCGCGCCGAGGCCGATGCCGGCCACGCCGAGCACGAGGGCGCCGATCGCGCCCGGCACGTCCCACGCGCCCACCATCGGCTGCCCGAAGTGCGACGTCAGGGCGAGATCCTGGAGGACATCCGGCAGCCCGAGCAGCGGTCCGAGGAGCTGCACGAACCAGGTCAGGACGAGGAAGATCACGACCGCGGCCGCCGCCCACGAGGTGCGCAGCCAGCCGCCGACGAGCATCCCGATGCCGACCAGCGCGATCGCGTAGATCCCGAGGATCAGCGCGCCCGTGGCCGGCGTCGACACGTCGCTCCCGCTCGATGCCACGCCGATCGCGATGCCCGCGATGGTGATCGCGAGGAAGACGACGACGTCGATGACCAGCCCAACGCCGCTCCCCAGGGCCCAGCGCAGCCGCGAAAGCGGTGTCGCGAGGACCATCTCGAGCCGGCCCGACGTCTCGTCGGAGGCCCAGCCGGAGATGAAGGTCGCCGCGGCGAGGCCCGCGAGGATCACGCCGAACTCGACGAACAGGAGCTGCAGGAAGCCGCCGGCCGATGCGTAGTCGATGCCCGGGAAGGCGGTCTGGAGCAGGTGCATGAACGCGGGCGAATCGCGCAGCTGGTCCATGAACCCGCGCGACGCGCTGCCCATGGTGATCCCGAAGAAGCCGATCCCGAGGCCCCACCAGATCGCCGCACCGAGGTTCGCGCCCGCCGCACGTCCGATCGGACCCCCCAGCCCGAGCAGGAATTGCGGCATCCGCGGAACCGGGATGGCGCTGGTGCTGCCGATGTCACGGCGGACGAACGCCTCCACCCCGAAGGCAAGGAGCACGACGACGAGGACGCCGACGAGCAGGACCGGCGGCCAGTCGTACTGGCCCGACAGCGCGGTGTGGTTGTACGTCCAGCCCCACCACGTCAGCTTGGCGATCGGCTCCATGGCCGGGATGGCCTGCTGGTAGCCGCTCGTGATGAAGCCCGCGAAGGTCACGAAGCCCGCCACACCGGCTGCGCCGCCGCGACCCACGAATGGCCCGAGGGCGAACGCGAGGGCCCCGCCGGCGAGGGCGATGAAGCCCAGCCAGACGGTGTACGCGAAGGCGGAGCTCACGCTGATCTCGTCGCCCGGCAGCACCGGGTACGCCTGCCCGGCGATGGCGATCGAGATGAAGGTGATCAGCAGGACGATGCCCATCGGCACGAGGTGGCCGAACAGCTTCTCGAGCGCGATGCGCCGGCGGGACAGCCCGGTGGCGGCGAGGACGTCGAGGCTGCCGCGCTGCGCCTCCGAGGCGAGCGTGCCCGACAGGGCCAGGATCGACCAGAGCGTGAGGACCATCGGGAAGAACGTCCCGTACTTGTACTGGAGGTAGCCGCCCATCGTGCCCAGGTTGTCGGTGATCTTGCCGCCGAGGCCGGCGAGGACCGGCGGCAGCGACTTGATCAGGGCGACCATCTCGTCGCGCGAGGCCGGCGTGTCGAACTGCTTGACGACGGCGCCCGCGACGCCGAGGAACGTCACGGCGAGCAGCAGGCCCGCCACGATCGTGGCCCGCCGCGAGTCGCGCATCGCCTTCGCGAAGACGCTGCCGAAGCCGTACAGGCGGCGATAGAGCGACGGGCCCTGTCGCAGGGTCTGCGTCGACGCGGTCATCGGGCGCCCGCCTCGACGGCCTGCGCCGCCTCACCGGCCTTGCCGTACTCGGCCAGGAAGGTCTCCTCGAGCGACGGCTCGCGGCTGATGAAGTCCGACAGGTCGTACTTCGCCGCGGCACGGACGACGGCCGCGATGTTCCCGGAGACGCGCATGCGCAGGACGTGGTTGTCGCTCGACACGTCGCTGACGCCCGGCAGCTGCTCGAACTCGGTGGCGGGCACCGGGCCTGCGAACACGAGCTCGACGGTGTGATGGGCGAGGTCGCGCAGGGATTCGGTGCGATCCACGCGGGCGAGCTTGCCCTCCCGGATGATCGCCACGCGATCGCAGGTCTTCTCGACCTCGGACAGGATGTGCGACGAGAGGAAGACCGTGCGGCCCTCCGCCTTGGCTTCGCGGATGACCTCGTAGAAGACCTGCTGGATGAGCGGGTCGAGGCCCGAGGTCGGCTCGTCGAGGAGGAGCAGGTCGGGCCGGTGCTGGAGCGCGATGATCAGCCCGACCTTCTGCTTGTTGCCCTTCGAGTACTCGCGGAAGCGCCGCGAAGGATCGACGTCGAGGCGCTGCACGAGGCTCGCCTGGTACGCCTTGTCGACGCCACCGCGGAGGTTGGCGAAGTACTCGAGGGTCTGGCCACCGGTGAGCTTGTCGTACAGCGCGAACTCGCCCGGCAGGTAGCCGAGGCGCCGGTGGATGGCGACCGGGTCGGTGGTCGTGTCGATGCCGAAGATGCTGGCCTTGCCGCTGGTCGGGCGGATGTGGTCGAGCAGCGTGCGGATCATGGTGGTCTTGCCGGCCCCGTTCGGGCCGAGGAAGCCGAACGCCTCGCCCTCGTTCACCTCGAGGTCGACGTCGATGATCCCGCGGTACGTGCCGTAGTACTTGGTGAGCTTCTCTGCCTGGATGACGGGCGGCATGCCGATTCCTTTCGTGGTCCCTCCTGGGACGCCGTCTAGCTGGTCCTGCGGTCGCGCTGCGCGAGGAAGCCCGAGATCACCTTGGGCACCTCCAGCTCGACGAACGCCATGACGTCGTGGAACTCCTGGAGCCGCGCACGCGACTCCACCGGTCGAGCCGCGATGGCCGCCAGCCCGCGCTCCGCGATCCCGCGCATCTGGCGGTAGATCCCGGCCGCGTTGCCGAGCAGCGAATCGAGCCCCTCCGGCGGGGCGCTGAAGTACTCGCGCCTGTCGCCCCGGCGGGTCGTCCGCCGGATCAGGCCGCTCGTCGCCAGGAGTCGCGCCGTGCCGCTGATCGCACCGCGGCTCGCGTGGAGCGCTTCGGCGATGTCGGCGGCCGTCTGCTCGGGCGGGTCGCAGATGAGGAGCCAGCCCCACATCCGTCCGGCCATCGGCGTCATGCCGAGGCTGGCCAGGAACTGGCCCATCTCCTCCACGAACTGACCTTCGCCCGACGTCACGTCGTCCACGCTACGCCGTTCAGAAGTTTCAGTCAATACTGAACGGTCGAAACCTCAGGAATCCTCGATCGACGTCGCGGCGTGCTGCCCGGATCAGCCGCGACGAACGCGGCGTGCCGCCCGGATCACGCGGCGCTACAGGCAGTCGATGACCTCGAAGCCGTCGATCACGTAGCCGATCTCGCCGTCCTGGGTCGCGTCGGGGGTGTAGTTCGTCACGCCGTCGGACACGGTGCCCGATGCCGTCGCCGTGCGGCCGGAACCCTTCCAGCGGTTGAGGACGTGGCATCCGCCGCCATAGAAGTCGTTCGAGTTCTCGTCGTCGCGGTGGATGTCGCTCGTCCCGGACCAGACGACGTCCACGTCGACGTCGAAGGTCGCACCCGTGTCGATGTCCGTCATCGGCAGCGTCATCCGAAGCGACGCGTGATCCAGCTGCTTCGACACCTGGAGGCTGCCGGCCGGGAGCGCCTCGGTCAGGCCGGTGGCATCCATGAGCGTGGTGTCGGTGCACGCGTCGTACTCGAAGATGCTCACGGACGCCACGCCGGTGGTGACGGGCGCACTCGGCAGCTGCTGGTATGACGGCAGGTTGGCGCTCACGAAGGTGTCGGTCTCGATGCAGTTGCTCGGGTCCGTCACGGAGAACGATGCGTTGACCAACGGCCCGCGCAGATTGGCGACGGACACCTTCGTGCTTGCCGCATCCGCAACGGATGCGGGCGCGAGGATGAGCGCGCCGAGGCTCGCGATGGCCAGGCCGGATCGGAAGATTGCGTGCATCTCGCCTCCACGGGGTGCTGCGTCCTGCCGGCACGCCCGGTGCCGGCCTCACCTTATTGATGCCGCCCGGCGGCGAAACGCAGCGGCAACGGGCGCGCAAAGACCTCGGGGGGCGCCCTCGGGGGGAGCTGGCGTTCCCGCTCAGCGGGCCGCCCAGCGGATATGAACGATGCGGGGCCCACAGCCGCGCAAACGTCACGCCCAGCGTGCACTGCAGCGGATATCGAGGTGTCAGCGGGCGGTCATCCGCTGTTTTGCACGGCCAGCGTGACAAATCGCGCGTATGCGGCTGATTCGGCACACGACGGGCACTCGAACAGGCCCATTTCCGCTGCAGTGCACGGCCAGCGTGACAAACGCGCGGGGATGCCCACCCAGCCGTAGCGATCGAGCGCCGCAGGCGCCAACGCCGCGATGCGCCCGGCTCAACCGGCTGCCTACAGGCCGATCGGGTGCCAGACCGTCTTCATCTCCAGGAACGCGGCGATCCACTCGGGCCGCTCGCTGGCGCGGTCATCGAGCCAGTCGAACTTCGCATCAATGGCGCCCCTGGGTCGGCGAGCTACGCGCTTGACGCTATCCGCCGCCGACAGCTCGACGGACTCGCGCAGGTCGTCGGGGACGCCCCACACATCGAGCGCGTCGACGTCCTCGTGCGAGGCCAGCCACGGAACGAGCTCGGGCTTCCGCCCGGTCAGCACGTTGATCACGCCACCCGGCACGTCGGAGGTCGCGAGCACTTCGGTCAGCGAGATGGCGGGCAGGGGCCGGGTCTCGGAGGCCAGGAGGACCACGCTGTTCCCCGCGACGAGGGGCGGGGCGAGCCGGCTCACGAGCCCGAGCAGCGACGAGGTCTCGGGCGCCACGATGCCCACGACCCCGGTCGCCTCCGGGATCGTGAAGTTGAAGTAGTCCGACGCAACCGGGTTCGACGAGCCCAGGACCTGCGCGATCTTGTCGGCCCAGCCCGCGTACCAGACCCACCGATCGATCGCCCGGTCGACGACGGCCGCGGCCCCGGCGGCCTTGAGGCCCTCGGCGGTCGCCACCTCGGCGACGAACTGGTCGCGCCGACCCTCCATCAGCTCCGCGACGCGATACAGGATCTGGCCGCGGTTCATCGCGGTCCGGTCGGCCCACGGCTGGAACGCAC
>DASSHR010000406.1:0-2604 GCA_035692745.1 Candidatus Limnocylindrales bacterium
GCGCCCGGGGCGCGCTTCGCATCCGGCGCGGGGTCCTGGGCGACGACGATCGAGGCGTCGTCGTTGGGCCCGCTGATCGAGCCGACGCTGAACCCGTCGTTCACGATCTCGGACTTTGCCTGCGCGAGCAGGAGGCACCGGTAGTCGTTGACCGTCAGCAGCGCGGGCGTCGGGGTGGGCGTGGGTGGCGGTGGCGGCGTAGGCGTGGGCACGGGCGTTGCCGGAGGCGGCGTCGGGGCGGGGGTCGGCGTGGGGGCGGGGGTCGGCGTGGGCTCCGGGCCTTTCGAGACGACGTAGTCGACCGGCGACCCGGGGGTCACGACGACGTTGGGGCCCGGCGACGTGCTGACGATCGAGCCGGCGGGATAGAGCTCGTCGAATGCCTCCGTTCGCACGCCGACGATGAGGCCCGCCGCGGCGATGAGGTTGACCGCTTCCTGCTCCGGGCGGCCGCGCAGGTCGGGCATCGCGACGCCGTCCGGGCTGCGCGCCATCGTCAGCTTGATGGTCGTGCCCTTGTCGACGGTGGTGCCCTCGGCAGGATCCTGCTGGGTGATCGTGCCGGGCGCCTGGGTCGTGCTGACCTCGAACGCGACCTGCTGGACCTGCAGCCCGGCAGCCAGCGCGACGGTGCTGGCATCGGCAAAGGTCTTGCCCACCAGGTTCGGGACGAGGACCTGCGGGGCGGGCGAGGCGCCCGGGCCGCCGGTGAGCTTCATGACCGCGAACGCGGCCAGGGCAAGGATCGCAATGGCGAGGATCCCGGAGATCCAGACCCACGGCGAGGTGCCGCGCGGCTCGGGCGCGTCGTCCACGTCGTCCTCGACGATCGGGAAGCCGTTCGAGGTCCGGTTCGCGTTGCCACCCGCGTAGGCGTCGCGCGGGTAGTTGATCGAGGCGTTGGGATTCGGTCGCGCAACCCCGGCCACGGGCGAGGGAGAGGCGCCCGGCCGCGGCGCTGCCTTCGCGAGGCCAGCCGCGGCGCCAGCAGCCGCGCCGGCAGCGACAGCACCAGCGGCACCGGCGGCACCAGCGGCACCCATGCCGCCAGCGCCGGCGGCACCGGCCGTGGCGGCGCCCGCAGCTGCCCCGGCGCCGGCCGCGGCGGCACCCGCGCCGCTCCCCCGGCCCTTCGCGGCCTCCGAGGCACGGTCCTCGCCGATGAACAGCTCGAGCGCGTCGGCCATGTCGGCCGCGCTGGCGTAGCGGTCCGCCGGGTTCGTCGCCATCGCCTTGCGGGTGATGGCATCGAGGCTGGCGGGAATGCCGCCGTGGACCTTGGCGGGGCTGGGGACGGCGCCCGTGAGCCGGGCAGTGGCGATCGCGGCGGCGGTGTCGCCACTCCACGGTCGGCGGCCCGTCAGCAGCTCGAACAGGACGATGCCCAGGCTGTAGATGTCCGAGGCCGGCGTCGCGAGCTCGCCCCGTGCCTGCTCCGGACTGAAGTAGTGGACGGACCCGAGCGTCGTGCCCGGCAGCGTCAGCGCCGCCTCGGACAGGGCCCGGGCGATGCCGAAGTCCGCGACCTTCACCCGGCCTTCGCGGGTGACCATGATGTTGCCGGGCTTCACGTCGCGATGGACGACGCCCTTGTCATGCGCGGCCGACAGCGCGCGGGCCGCCTGCGCGACCAGCCGGGCGGCGGCGCGCGGCGGCAGGGCACCGCTGCGACGAATGATCGCCGACAGGTCCTCGCCCTCGACCAGCTCCATGACGATGAACGGCCCGACGTCATCGGTGCCGTAGTCGAACACGGAGACCACGTTCGGGTGGTTCAGCGACGCCGCGGACTGGGCCTCGTGGCGGAAGCGCTCGTTGAAGTCCGGATCGGCGCCGTATTCAGGCCGCAGCACCTTGACCGCGACATCGCGCTCGAGCTGGGCGTCGCGCGCCCGGTAGATCGTGGCCATGCCGCCCTGGCCGAGCAGCTCGACGAGTCGGTAGCGACCGCCGAGGGTCTCGCCGATATCAGTCACGGAGGCAGGTTACAGGTCGAGGCTCTGCAGGTGCTCGCGGAATGGCGTGGCGAGGTCCGGCCGCTGGAGCGCCATCTCCACGGTCGCCTGCAGCCAGCCCAGGGTCGTGCCCGCGTCGTAGCGCGTGCCCTCGAACTCGTACGTGTAGACCGACTGCTCGGTCATCAGCGCCTCGATGGCATCGGTCAGCTGGATCTCGCCGCCCGCGCCGCGCTGCGTCTGCTCGAGCTTGTCGAAGATCTTCGGCGTGAGGACGTAGCGCCCGATCACCGCGAGGGTCGATGGCGCCTCGGCGGGCTTCGGCTTCTCGACGATCGCGGTCATGCGCTGCAGGCGGCCGCCGTTCCGATGGTCCTCGTCGATCTCGGCCGCGACGATGCCGTACCGCGACACCTCCTCGACGGGCACGTTCGCGACGGCGACGACGGAGCTGTGGGTCTGCTCGTAGGCGTGGATCAGCTGGCCGATCGCGGGCCGCTCCGCCACCACGATGTCGTCGGGCAGGAGCACCGCGAACGGCTCATGGCCGATGAGGTCCTTGGCCATCAGGATCGCGTGGCCCAGGCCGAGCTGCTCCTTCTGGCGCACGTAGGCGAGCTGGGCCAGGTCCGTGATCGCCCGGATGCGC
>DASSHR010000407.1:0-12732 GCA_035692745.1 Candidatus Limnocylindrales bacterium
GTCTTGATCTCCTGGGCGTCCAACTCGGCACGGTCTCCTGGGCGCGGGCGGTCAGTGCATAAAGTCTATGCACTCTGCAAGCCGGCGGATCATAGCGCGAGGGTCCGGTTCAGTACCATGCCCGCGATGTCCGACCTGCCCGCCCACGTCGCCGCGAACCGCGAGGCTTGGGATCGCTACGCGCCGGAGTACGTGGACGCGGGGCGACGCAACTGGTCAACCGACGTGGTCAGCTGGGGCATCTGGGGCATCCCGGAGGCGGACGTCCACCTGCTGCCGGACGACGTGCGCGGGCACGACGTGATCGAGCTCGGTTGTGGCACGGCGTACGTGTCCGCGTGGCTCGCGAACCGCGGCGCGCGGCCGGTCGGCATCGACAACTCGCCGGCCCAGCTCGAGACCGCCCGCAAGCTCATGGCCGAGTTCGGGCCGGAGTTCCCCGTCCACCTTGGCAACGCCGAGACGACGCCGTTCCCGGACGCCTCGTTCGATGGCGTGATCTCGGAATACGGCGCGGCGCTGTGGGCGGATCCGTACGCGTGGATCCCCGAGGCGGCGCGGCTGCTCAAGCCCGGCGGTTGGCTCATGTTCCTGACGAACTCCGCGCTGATCACGATCGTGCTCCCGGAGAAAGAGGACGAGCCCGCGACGACGACGCTCCAACGGCCGATGTTCGGGATGCATCGGCAGCAATGGGAAGGCGACACGTCCGTGGAGTTCCACATCCCGCACGGGGAGTGGATCCGCCTCCTCCGCGAGAACGGCTTCGAGGTGGAGCGGCTGGTCGAGCTGCAGCCGCCGGCAGACGCAACGACCCGCTACACGAACATCGCGACGCTGGACTGGGCTCGCCAGTGGCCGTCCGAAGAGGCCTGGATCGCGCGCAAGCGCGGATGACGGCCGGCGCCACCGCGCAAGCGCGGTTGATGCGGGGTTACTCCCCGATCACGCTCCACAGGAAGCCCATCGAGATGAACACCCCGCTGAACAGGGCGATGAGGCCGAGCCCGCCGTAGGGCGAGTTAGCGCCCTCGTGCGGCACGAGCTGCAGGGCGACCCCGAAGACGACCGCCCAGCCGACGAACAGGAGCCCGAAGAGGAGCTTGCCGTTCGGGCCGGTGATGCGCTTCACCCAGTGGGAGCGCCCGTCGGACGAGATCGCCGACTTGGCAAAGATGAACACGAAGACCGACGCCACGCCGAGCGAGATGATCAGCGCCGGCAGGTTGTTCGGGAAGTTCTCGAACCACAGGGTGAAGATCGTCATGACTGGCCCGATCCTAGCAGAGGGCTAGCATGGGGAGACCGATGGACGCACGCTTGGATCGCTGCTCCGCGTGAGCCGATTCGAGCGCGTCGGGCGATGGTGCGCCGAGCGGAAGTGGTTCGTCGTCATCGCCTGGGCGGTCCTCGTGCTGGCTGCGGTTCCCTTCGCCCTCCAGGCGCCCAGCGCGCTGAGCGCCGGCGGGTTCATCCGCGACGATCTCGAATCGGCCCAGGCGAAGGCACTCCTCGAGCGCGAGATCGGGGTCTCGGAGGCGGCGGTGGTCGTCGTGTTCCATTCGGACACCCTTCGCGCGGGCGAGCCGGCGTTCGAAGCTGCGGCAGCGGCGGCGGTCCGCGACGTCCCTTCGGCGCCGTACGTGTTCCGCGTGCTGCCGCACGGGCTGTCGACCCGCCAGGTTGCGATGGACGGCCACACCGCGTACGACATCGTGCTGCTGGACCTCCCGGCGGACGACTCGCCGAAGGCGCTGCCCGGGCTGCGCGCCGCGCTGCACGATGCGCCCGGCCTCGAGGTCGGCCTGTCGGGCGGACCGGCGTTCTACGGCGACGTGCAGGCCGTCTCCGAGGGCGACCTCCGCCGCAGCGAGCTGATCTCGCTGCCGCTCGCGGCGCTGGCGCTCCTGCTCGTGTTCGGGTCCGTGGTCGCGGCGGGCGTGCCGATGGTCGTCGGGGGCGCGGCGGTCGTCATCGCCCTGGCATCCATCTTCTTCGTCGCGGGCCTGACCCCGATGAGCATCTTCGTGCTGAACCTCGCGACGTTGCTGGGCCTCGGGCTCGGTGTCGACTATTCGCTGCTGATGACGAGCCGCTTCCGCGAGGAGCTCGCCGCGCGTGACTGGCAGCCCGACGCGGTCGTGGACGCGGTCGGTGCGACGTCGCGGACGGCGGGTCGGGCGGTCTTCTTCTCCGGGGTGACGGTGCTGCTCGGGCTGCTGGGGCTGGTGCTGTTCGGGTTCATGATCCTGCGCTCGGTCGGCATCGCCGGCGCGATCGTCGTGGCGCTCGCGGTGGCGGCGGCGATGACGCTCCTGCCCGCCGTTCTCGCCGTGGTCGGGACGAACCTCGAGCGGCTGCGCGTCCGCCGCGTGCACCCCCGACCCGACGCCGAGGGCCCCTGGTCCCGCCTCGCGTGGTGGGTCATGCGCCGCCCGGTTGCCGTCCTCGTGCCGACGCTCGGGCTCCTGCTCGTGCTCGGGACGCCGTTCCTGCACGTCCAGTTCAATGCTCCGGATGCCCGGATCCTGCCCGAGGACGCGCCGTCGCGCGCCGCCTTCGACCGGCTCGCCGCGGAGTTCGGGCCGGGGCCGTTCGCGCCGATCGTCCTCGCCATCCGCACCGACGGCGCCGCGACGGACCCGGCCAACCTCGAGGCGCTCTTCGACTACTCGCGGCGGCTGGCCGGCGATCCCCGGGTCGAACGCGTCGACAGCCTCGTCGACGTCGATCCGCGCCTCACCGCGCGCCAATACGCGCTCCTGTACGCCGCGTCCGGCGGCCCGCCGGACCGCTACACCGCGGAGATCCTGGCAGCCACGACCAGGGGCAACCTCACCGCGTTCACGATCTATACGCCATACGCCCCGAACGACGAGACGGCGCGCGAGCTGGTCCGCGATCTGCGGGCGCCCGGCGGCCGGCTCGGGCCCCCGGCGGGGATGACGGTGCTCGTGGGCGGCGGCGCGGCAGACGTCGAGGACGTCGTCACGGGAATCGCGGCGGAGTTCCCGCGGACGGCGGTGTTCATCCTCGTCTCGACGTACATCGTGCTGCTGCTCCTGCTGCGCTCGCTGCTCCTGCCGCTGAAGGCGCTGGCGATGAACGCGCTGTCGATCTCGGCGTCGTTCGGGGCGCTGGTCTGGATCTTCCAGGACGGCAACCTGTCGGCGCTGCTGGCGACGCGGCCGCTCGGGTTCGTGGAGACCACGCAGCCCGTGATCCTGTTCTGCGTGCTGTTTGGGCTGTCGATGGACTACGAGGTGTTCCTGCTCACGCGCATGCGCGAGACGTGGGAGGCGACCGGCGACAACCCGACCGCGGTTGCCACCGGGCTGGAACGGAGCGGCCGGATCGTGACCTCCGCGGCCCTGATCGTGATCGTCGTCGCCGGCTCGTTCGCGTTCGCGGACATCGTGCTCATCAAGGCGCTCGGCGTCGGGATCGCGATCGCGGTCGCGCTGGATGCCACGGTCGTCAGGGCGCTGCTGGTGCCCGCGACGATGCGCCTGCTCGGCCACTGGAACTGGTGGCTGCCGGGGATCGTGGCGCGACGCCTGCCCGCGCTCGTCGAGCCGGAGGGCGCGGAATGAGCCGCGGAGTGCCCCGCGAAATGACCCGCGAAATCGCGCAGGGGGCGCGGAGGCTGGCCGCCCTGGTCGCGGCCATGGCCATCGTCGTCGCCGGCTGCGGCGGTGGACCGATCCTCGCCAACGAGCCGCTCGCCTTCCCGAGCCCGCCGGTCGCGACGCCGCCACCGGTGCGCCCGCCTGATCCGATTCCCGTGGAGCTGCCACGGGACGACGGGCCGCACGATCGGCTGACCGAGTGGTGGTACTACACCGGCCATCTCAAGACGGTCCCCGACGGTCGGCGCTACGGCTTCGAGGCGGTCGTCTTCCGCGCCGAGCGCGGCGGCGTGCCGGTCGCGTGGGCCTCGCACCTGGCGCTCACCGACGAGGCGGGCCAGCAGTTCACGTATGCGCAGCGCAGCGAGATCGGGCCGCAGGTCGATCGGTCGCCGCGCGACACCGACGGGGTGCCGACCGGCTTCGACCTCGATATCGCCGGCCTGAGCCCGGACCTCGTCGCCGCCGGCGCGCCGCCGGCCGCAACAGCACCATGGCGCCTTGCCGGCTCGAACGGCACGGATCGCATCGAAGCGGCGCTCTCGCCGGAGGAGGCTGCGGCGTCGGGTCGGGCGTTCGGGCTCGCGCTGGACCTTCGATCCACCAAGCCCGCGGCGCTCCACGACGGCGACGGCTTCGTCGACTTTCAGGACGCGGGCAGCTCGTACTACTACTCGCGAACGCGGCTCGCGGCGACCGGAACGCTGACCGTCGATGGAACACCGGTCCAGGTCGAGGGCATCGCCTGGTTCGATCACCAGTGGGGCGATTTCGTGTCCGTCGGCGCGGGCGGCTGGAACTGGTTCGCGATCAACCTCGACGACGGCACGGACATCACGATCTCGGACGTCCTCAGCGAGCAGATGACCACGATCGTCCGGTACGGCACGCTGGTCTCGGCCGATGGAACGGTCACCCACCTCGACCAGGTCGGCGCGGATGCGAATGCGGTGCCGATCTGGACGAGCCCCACGACCGGCCGGACATGGAGCCAGTCCTTCGGCGTGTCCGTGCCCGGCTACCAGCTCACCCTCGACGCGACGGTCCCGGGGCAGGAGCTCGACACCCGAGCAACCACGGGCGTCGTGTACTGGGAGGGCTCCCACACCGTGACCGGCACGGTCGCCGGCGACGCGTACGTCGAGATGACGAGGTACGACCGCCCGAACTGACCTCCGGACGCTCCCGCCCGGGCCGAACGGCCCTATCGGCGGGCCATCGCGCCGTCGAGCCTCGCCGAATGCGGGTCAGCCTGTCTCTCCGTGGCGACTATGCGGTGCGGGTGATGCTCGCCCTCGCCGAGCACGCGCGCGAGCACGGTGCGTCGGCGCCGCTGCTGAGCGCCTCGGCGATCGCGGCTCGAAAGCGGATCCCGCCGCGTTTCGTCGCGCACGTCCTCGGCGATCTGGTCCGCGCCGGGCTCGTGGTCGGCAGCCCGGGCCGCCGGGGCGGCTACCGGATGGCGGCCGATGCGACCGAGATCGACCTGCTCCGCATCGTCGACGCGGCGGAACCCAGCGACACGCCGGCGCGCTGCGTCCTGCGCGGCATCCCCTGTGACCCCGACGGCCGATGCGCCGCCCATGACGCGTTCAGCGCCGCGACGACCGCAGTTCGCAACGAGCTATCGCGGAGCTCCCTCGACTCGATCCTCGCGCGACAGATCGACGCCTGATCGCCGCAGACACGCAGCGGGGTTGTGACCTTCGGCCCGTCGGCAGGGTCCGCGCGGCACGTTCCGGTGACACGACGCGGGCGCTATTCATAGGCCATCAGTACGAGTTTCCAGTCCGTCCAGGAGGCGCACGTGTCCCGGCTCAAGGCTCTTTCCCTCGGTCTCGTCCTCGCGGCGGCGGCCTGCACCCCGAGTGCCGGCGCACCGGCCTGGACGTTCACGCCCGCGGTCCCGGCAGGTTCCTCGACCCAGGCGCCCACCTCCACCGGCACCACCGGCGGCGATCCGGGCGCCGTGCTCGGCACGCTCGAGATCGATGCCGTCGACATCGCGTACGAGCATCCGCACATCATGGTGAACGAGGCCGGCGCGTACGAGATCAAGTTCGTCAACAAGGGCCAGATCGGCCACGACGTGACCTTCGCCGACGGCACCCAGCTCGTTGCCGCGGCGGGCGAGACGAAGACCGCCACGGTCACCGTCCCGGCCGAGGGCATCAGCTTCAAGTGCTCCATCCCCGGTCACGCCGATGCGGGCATGCACGGCGAGATCATGGTCGAGGGTGCGGCCGCTGCCACGGCGAACCCCGACGACCACGGTGGGCCGGCACCCGAGACGGACGTCGCGGCCGACCCGAACGCGCCGCCATACACGCTCTACCCGGCCGAGGCGCCCGCGCGGCTGTCCGGCACGACCCACGACATCGACCTCACGGTCGAAGAGAAGGACATGACCGTTGCGCCCGGGTTCGTCCAGCACGTCTGGACGTTCAACGGAACGGTCCCGGGTCCGGTCATCCGGGTGAAGGTCGGCGACACGGTCCGCATCCACCTGAAGAACCCCGCCACCAGCACCCTCTCGCATTCGATCGACTTCCACGCCAGCCAGGTCGCCTGGAACGACGAGATGACCTCCATCGCCCCGGGCGAGGAGAAGGTCTACGAGTGGCACGCCGACTACGCCGGCGTGTGGATGTACCACTGCGGCACGGCCCCGACACTGCATCACATCGCGAACGGCATGTTCGGCATGGTCATCGTCGAGCCGAAGGCCGGCCTGCCCAAGGTCGACAAGGAGTTCGCGATCGTCCAGAGCGAGTGGTACCTCGGCCCGCAGGGCGAGCCGGTCTCGCTGTCGAAGGCCTCCGCTGCGGCGCCCGCGCCGGACTTCGTGGTCTTCAACGGCGTCGCCAACCAGTACAAGGACCACCCGATGCTCGTGGGGACCGGTGACCGCGTGCGGGTGTTCGTGCTCGATGCCGGGCCCTCGGTCGACAGCTCGTTCCACGTCGTCGGGACGATCTTCTCGTCGGTGATCAAGGAAGGCATCCACCTCGACGTCGGCAACAGCGGCAATTGGGGCTCGCAGGCGGTCGATCTCTCGCCGGCGCAGGGCGCGATCGTCGAGTTCGTGATGCCCGAGGACGGCCTCTACCCGATGGTCACCCACGCGTTCAACCTCACGGGCCGCGGAGCCCTCGGCCTGTTCCAGGCCGGCGACGGCGACCCGAAGAACTGACCGGTCCCCCAAGCGGTCAGGATCGCGGCGCCCGCCCCTTCGGCGGGCGCCGCACCACGTCACGGAGCAGCAGCGTGAACTCCTTCCCAGGCGCGAGCCGGCGCGCGAGCCGAAGCGCGAGCCCGAGCGCGAGCCCGGGCGTCGGCACCCCGCGAGCCCGTGCCCTGCCTGTCCTCGAGACGGCGCCCGCTCGCCGGGGCCCCGATCGATCCACGGACCGGCGAATCACGCTGGCGGGCCTCATCGGCGCGGTCGCCTTCCTCGTCGCCGCCACGCTGTCGCTGGCGGTGCGGGCAGATGCCCGCCTGGGCCTCTGGCTGCCGGCGCACCTCGCCCTTGCCGGCGCCGCCGGGTTGGCCATCGCCGCGATGCTGCCATTCTTCGTCGCGGCCCTCGCCGTCGGCCCGCCGGCCGCGCCGGCGCTCCGGGTCGCCAGCCTGGCGCTGGTCGCGAGCGGAGCGGTGGGCGGGGTCGCCGGGCGGCTCGCGGCAGGAGGCGGCACGTCCACGATCGCGGCCGGAGGCGCCGCGGCCTACGTCGCCGGCATGACGCTGGTGGGCCTGAGCGCGGCGCTGTCGCTCCGCAGCGCATCGGGCACCCGGCGACCCGTCACCGAGGCCGCGTACGCGATCGGGCTCATCGACGTCCTCGTCGGCGTCTCCCTCGTGGCGCTGTACCTGGCGGGTGACCCCGGCGCAGCGGCCGCGTGGAGCCATCTCCGGGTCGCGCATGCGTGGCTGAACCTCCTCGGCTTCGTGACCCTCGTGATCGCGGGTTCGCTCGTGCACTTCGCACCGACGGTGGTCGGGGCGCGCATCCGACGCCGTCGCGCGGGCACCGTGGCCGTGGGCTGCCTCGCGATCGGGGCGCCGAGCGTGGCGGCCGGCTATGCAACCGGGACCGACGGCGTGGCCCTGATCGGTGCGGTGGCCGCCGTCGGGGGCGCCGTCGCACTGGTCGTCCACGGGCTGCAGGCGCACCGCGACCGCGCCGGCTGGACGACGGACCTGCCGTGGCATCGATACACCGGGGGCTCCCTCATTGCCGCGCCCGGGTGGCTCGTGGTCGCCACGATCGTCGCGGCCTCCGGGATCGCCGCGCACGGCACGGAACCAGGGAGCTGGCGCCTCGATCGCGTGGCCGCGCCGCTCATCCTCGGCTTCGTCGTGCAGGTGCTGCTGGGCTCCGTGAGCCACCTGATCCCGGCCGTCGGAGCGGGCACGCCCGCGCTCCATGCGCGACAGCGATCCCTCCTGGGCCGCGCCGGAACGCTGCGGGTCGTGGGCTGGAATGCCGGCGTGGCGCTGCTCACCGTCGGCGTGCTGGGCGAGCTCGGGGCGGTTGCGATGGCCGGCGCGGCGTGCGTGCTCGGCAGCGGGATCGCAACGCTGGCGCTGGTGCTGCTGTCCCTGCGAGGCTGACGCGGCGGCACGAGGCCGCGCGCGTGGCCGGCGCGGGCGGCCGATCGGAGCCCCAGCCTCAGGCGGCTGCGCGCGGCAGCGCAACTGACGCTCAGGCGGCTGCTGGCTGATCCTCGGTGCTCGGCGCGGTCCCCCTGACCCAGACCACGAGCGCGATCACGAACCGGGCGATGAGCGACAGCCCGTAGCTCGTGCACCAGATGCACACGGCGCCGATGACGAAGACCTGCAGGTACAGGAAGTACGCCTCGAAGATGACACCCGCGAGCGAGAGGCCGTAGTGCGCGAGCAGCAGGCCATACAGGTCCGTCTTCCACCACGCCACGGCGAGGCTGAGCAGCACGAGCGACAGCACGACGCCGAACACGGCGACGGGGATGCCGCCGATTCGGCTGTACTCGCTCCGGGCCACCTCCTCGCAGCCGTGGATCGGGCCGCACACGGGGACGCCGCCGGAGACCTCGACGACGGACAGGTAGGTCGCGATGCCGAGCCCGATCACGTCGAGGACGGCGAGGATGAGCCCGGGGTGGAACCCCAGGATCGGCCGGACGCTCGAGCGGCGTCTCACGACTGCACGCCGCTCACGGGGCTGCTGTCGCCGGGGCGGCTGTCGCCGGGGCGGCGGTGGCCGGAGCGGCGCTCGCGGCGGCCTGGCGGATCGCGTCGGCGAGCTTCGTGTAGTCCGGCACGCCGACCAGCACCTGGCCGTTGACGACCAGCGTCGGGGTCTGGTTGATCCCGGCGTCGAGCGCCGACTGCGTAGCGGACGTCACGGCGTTGCGCAGGTCCGAGCCGCCGATGCAGGCGCTCCACGCGGACACGTCGACCTCGGCCGCCGTCGCGATGCCGGCGATGAAGCCCGCATCGTGGTCGCCCTTGTTCTCGCGGCCCTGGTTCCAGAACACGAGATCGTGGAACTGCCAATAGCGGTCCTGCTGCGCGGCGCACGCCGCGCCGACCGCGAGCTCAAGCGATTCGTTCGGCGCCCCGGTGCCCAGGATGTCGATGTCGCGGGCCTCGATGCGCAGGCTGCCCGGTCGCACGAAGTCGTTGACCAGGCTCGGCAGCTGGCTCGTCACGAAGAGCTTGCAGGCCGGGCACTGGAAGTCCGCGTAGACCTGCATGACCACCGGCGCGGCGGCCGACCCGAGCACGTCGCCATCGACGAGATCCGCGGCGTACGACGTCGGCGGCTCGACCAGGGTGTCGGCGTCCGACTCGGGTGGGCGCACGAAGGCGATGATCGCCACGGCGACGACGATGGCCGCCGCGGTCACCAGCACCGCCGGCGATTGCCACACGGGTCGCGCGGGTCGGCGGCCGGCGCGGCGCGCGCGGGCGGGCGGCGCGTCGTAGCGCGCCTGGGCACGCCGCTCGCGGCGGGACAGCGGCGGCTGGGCAGGGCCTTTGGGTTGTTTCGCCATCAGGTCGTCGGAGCCTCAAGGTTCTTGAGCGGCGCCGCGGGCGCAGCGGCCGGCCGACTTCGGCGCCGGCAATCGCCAGCATCTGCGCGTCACGACCCAGGCCATAGTGCCGAACGTCCCCGAGCCACGGGACCATCAGCCGGCCGGTGCAGCCCGATCCCGGCGATGGGTGGCTGAAACCTTTCTGCGGTCGGCTGCCTCAACACTCCATCGTCGCCTCGCATATGGACACGACATGGTCGCTGCACGAAGCTTCGACGCCGCCCCAGCGGATCACGCCGGCTCGCCGGCACGGAACGCCCCACAACGCCCCGCGCCGGCGCAACGCCCCACGGCGCCGCAGCGGGCTGCGCCCCAGCAGCGCGTCCGGTCGAGCCGGTTGAGCCTGCCAGTGCTGATCGCACTCGGCGCCGTCGCCGGCCTCGCCATCGTGTTCACGACCGACCAGGTGCTGCCCGCGACCTCCGTCCACCAGGCACAGCTGCGCGTCTGGCTCGGCAGCCGCGCGGCGGGGCTCGTCGCGCTGCTGCTCCTGAGCTTCCAGGTCATGGTCGGGCTCGTCCTGAGCCACCCGACCAACAAGTCGACGTGGCGGCTGTCAAAGCTCCTCTTCCCGTGGCACGAGCATGCGTGGGTCTTCACGCTTGCCTTCGTGGTGGTCCACGTGGTCACGATCGCGGTCGATCGCTTCGCGAACGTCGGCTGGCTGGGCGCGCTGATCCCGGGCCTCTCGGAATTCCGGACCGTGCCCGTGGCGCTCGGCACGCTGGCGCTGTACGCCCTCCTCATCACCGGGCTCACGGCCCGGGTGACGAAGCTCCTGCCTTCGGGGTGGTGGCTGAAGCTCCACCGCCTGAGCCTCGGCGTCCTGATGCTCGCGTGGGCACACGGGATGCTCGCCGGCACGGATACGTTCGATGCGGTCCTGGTCTACGGCGTGTCCTTCGCCGCCGTTGGCCTCGCCGCCGCCTACCGCTACTGGATCGTCCGAGGTGGACGACCGACGTTTGCCACGTCATTGCCAGAGGGGGACCGCTCATGACCGCGCAGACCATTCCCGGCGGAACCGCGCACGCTCGCGCCGCAGCCGAGACCGTCACGACCGCCCGAACCGCCCCGCGAACGACGTTCCGGCGGCTGCTCGTGACCCTTGGCGTCGCGGCGTCGCTGCTCGTGGCCGGGTTCACCGTGCGCGCTGCATCGATGTGGGCGGCGAGCGAGGCGCCCCTCACCGTGGCGCCGGTGTCGGTCGAATCGGTGGAGATGGCACTGGCGCAGGAGAAGTCGCGGTCCGCGATCCTCGAGGACCAGATCGACGCGCTCCAGTCCTCGGCCGCCGACCTCACGGGCGCCCTGGACGCGGCCGGCAACCAGCTCGCGACGGACCAGGCAACCGCGGACGAGCTGCGGGCGAGCCTCGCTGCCGCGCAGGACAAGCTCGCCAAGCTCGAGGCCGCCCTCGCCGCACAGGCGAAGGCGGCCGCGCGGGCGAGGACCACGACCACGTCGAGTGGCAGCGGCGAGCGCGACGACGACGGGGGCTTCGACGACTGATGCCTGCACCGGCGACCGACCGCACCTGGCTCGGGCTGCCGAGCCACGTCATCGTGATGCTGGGCGCCTCCACGGCAACCTACGCCCTCGTGCTCGCCGGGGTCGCAGGGCTGCAGTCACGAAACGAGGCAGGCATCGCAGCGCTGAGCGCACCGGCCGTCGAAGGCGTGACCGAGCTGGCCGCGGGCCACGACGCAGTCGGGGCGCGCCTCCAGGCCGCACAGGATGCCTACAACCGCGCTGTCAAGGAATATGTCGATGCCGGTGGATCCCTGGACTCGGTGGAGACGCGGCTCGCCGCGTTCGCAACGATCGTCGGCCAGATCGACGGGGTCAGCCGATCCATGCCGACCACGGTGAAGCTTCCGCCCGTCCAGCGCGCATCCGGCGCCGGCGCCCCGAAGACGCAGGGCACGACCGGCGCATCGGGAGGCTGACCGAGGCCGTGGCCGAGCTCCAGCTGCGCGAGGGCCGGAAGCTCGGCTCCCGCCTTCGGCTTACCGTGGCCGCCGCGGTGGATTCCGGTGTCGTCGACGTCGCGTGGGCCGCCGTGTGCGACGTCTTCGACGAGGTCGACCGGGGGATGTCGCGGTTCCGGGCCGACAGTGAGCTGACCCTGCTCAACCGACGGGTGGCAGGTCGCGCAGGTGTCGCGGCGATCACCTCGCCGGTGTTCGTCCCATCGCGCGTGCTCGCAGCAGCGCTGGGCCTCGCGGACAGGGCGCGACGCGCCACGGGCGGCCGATTCGACGCGCGGATCGTCGCCGACCTCGAGCGGCTCGGTGCCGCGGGTGTCCCGCAGGGAACGAGGGGATCGCTGCCACAAGCGGGTCGCGGCCTCGCCGTTGCACGCCCGCTGGTCGCGCGCGACGGACGCGGCCCGATGTGCCTGCTTTCGCCCGCGGACCTCGGCGGCCTCGGCAAGGGCTTCGCGCTCCGGCTCGCGCGCCGCCGCGCCGAGGCCATGCTCGCGGGAAGCCCGTTCCTGCTCGATGCCGGCGGGGACCTCGTGTCGAGCGGCGCCCCGGAGGATCCCGGCAGGCCCGCGGGTTGGTCGATCGGGATCGAGGATCCGGACGGCGCGAGTGATCCGGTGGCAACGGTGCGCCTGGCCGCGGATCAGGCGATCGCGACGTCGTCCGTCCTGATCGGGCGGTGGGCGGCGCCGGACGGCCGGGCCGTGCACCACCTCATCGATCCCGCAACCGGCGAGCCCGGCGGCCACGGCCTCCGCGCGGTCACCGTTTCGGGCCCGGATCCCGCCTGGGCGGAGGTCTGGACGAAGGCGCTGTTTCTCGAGGGAGCGCGCGGGATCGCCATGGCGGCGCGACGCCGCGGGCTGGCGGCGTGGTGGATCGACACGGCCTGGGAGCTGTCGATGACGCCGGCGGCGCGGATGCAGACCACGTGGGTCCGCAGCGAGGCGAGCTCCGCCGCCTGAGGTCGCGCCCGGCTGCGCCCGGTCAGCGCTCCGTCGGCCGCGGCTCGGCCGATCAGCCCTCGCGAAG
>DASSHR010000408.1:0-4350 GCA_035692745.1 Candidatus Limnocylindrales bacterium
GTGACCACGACGACCGTCACGAGCAGCGCCAACCCGATGAGCAGTCGGGTCGCGATCAGGGTGAAGGTCGGAAGCGTCGCGACCCCGAGCTTGATGAACGCGTAGCTCGTGCCCCACATGATCCCGAGGACGAAGAGCAGGACGAGATCGGATCTGGTGGGGCGCGCGATCATCGCCGCAGTGTAGCGGGTTGGCCTAGCGTGTTAGGCCAACCCGGAGGCGTGGCGTGCCGTCGCCGCCAAATTGGGTACCCGCTGCCGATGCCGCGAGCGAGGTCCGTGCGCAACGTGTGGTTCGACTCCGGGCGCAAGCCCACCACGAAGAGCAGGAAGGACGCTGCGATGCGAATGCGACGGCGATTCAGGGGACCTCGGTGGGTGGCGGCAGGCCTCGGCGCGCTGGCGATCGTCAGCGCGTCGATTGCGGGACCCGCCCTTGGCGGCACGGGCGGCAGCCTGCGCATCGAGCCGGGCTGGTATCAGGGCCGGGAGGTGCAGTTCCTCCAGCCGAGCATCTTCAGCGCCGATCCGAACGGTGGCGTGCTGGCCTGCTTCGGCCTTGGCCCGGACCTGTCCGGCATCACGCGTCCCACGCAGCCGCTCTACGTCATCTTCGACGACACCGGGACCCAGGACCACTGCGATGGCCAGCCGAGCGTGCTGCGCCACGACCACGTCCTTCCGGTCGCGCCGGGTGACGCGGGCTACACGGGTGCGTGGACGCTCGTCCTCCTCGTGGAGGCGGCGCCCGGAAGCCGCGACCTGTCGACGAACCCGTACACGTCGAGCGACGAGGTCCGGGCGGCGCTCCTGGACGGGTCGCTCGTGGACGTGACGGCAGTGCTCGCACCGGGCGGGCCCGTCCGCATGGTGGCGCCCGTGATCGGCGGGAACTGACCGACAACCGTTCGGGATCCGGAGCTCGGGCCGGAATGCATCCGGCCCGAGCCGTTCCGTCGCCGCCGGTATTGCCGGCCCGACCACGTCCGCCGTGGACACCGGGCCAGGCCCTTGTGCGGCCGTACGCAACGCATACGCTGGCCCGATGCGGCTGCTGGAGCGCGATGACGCCCTCTCGCTCATGCTGTCGCTCCGGCGGACAGCCGCCGAGGAGCACGGCCGTCTCGTGTTCGTCGAGGGCGAGGCCGGGATCGGCAAGACGTCCCTCCTGCGCGCCTTCCGGGCCGCCCTTCCGTCGAGCATTCCCGTGCTCTTCGGCACCGCGGATCCGCTGTCCACGCCGGCCCCGCTCGGGCCCGTCCTCGACGTCGCCCAGGGCCTCGACGCCGGATTTGCCGCGATCGTTCGTAGCGGTGCTCCTGGGTACGAAGTCCTGCGCGCCTTCCTCGCGGCGCTTCGACGGCGGCCAGGGCTCGTCCTCATGCTCGACGACCTGCACTGGTCCGACGAGGCCACCCTCGACCTGCTGCGCTTCTGCGGGCGCAGGATCGACTCCACGCGGGTCCTGGTTGTCGGGGCGTATCGCGACGACGAGGTAGGCCCGCAGCATCCGCTTCGAGCCGTCGTCGGCGACCTTTCCAGGTCGGGCGCCGTCAGCCGGCTGCCGCTCCATGGCCTGTCGGTGGAGGCCGTGGCCGCCCTGGCAAGCGATACACGACTCGACCCGGTCGAGCTGCACGCGCGGACCGCCGGCAACCCGTTCTTCGTGACCGAGGTCATCGGAAGCGCGCCCGCACGCATCCCGCCGACGGTTCGCGATGCCGTCCTCGCGCGGGCTGCGAAGCTGCCCGCGCAGGGGCTCCGCACCCTCGAGGCTGCCGCGACGATCGGTCCAACGGTCGATGCCGCGCTGCTGGCCGACGTCATCGACCATCCGGCCGCCGCGCAGGTCGTGGAGGCTGGGCTCCTGCAGGTCGACGGCAATGGCTACGCCTTTCGCCACGAGGTCGCCCGACAGGCCGTCCTCGACGCCACGGATCCCGTTCGCCGGCGGACGCTGCACGAGCAGGTCCTCCGCGCGTTGGAGGCGCGACCGGGCGTTCCGGTCGCGCTCCTTGCCCACCACGCCGCCGAGGCGGGCGTCGCGGAGGGGACGCTTCGTCATGGTCGAGCCGCGGCGAACGAGGCGATCGCAGCTGCCGCGCATCGCGAGGCCGTCGCACACCTCGGGCGGGTCGCAGCCTACGCGGACCAGCTGCCCGAGCCGGATCGAGCGACGTTCTACGAGGTGCTCGGCCACGAGCGGTTCGTGACGGCCGCCGTCGACCTCGGCGAAGGCGCCTTCGAGCAGGCGATCGAGCTGTGGCGCCGCCTCGGCGAGCCGGCACGGGAAGCTCGCGCGCTCGTCGAGGTGGCTCGGACGCTCGAAGGCGCCGGTCGATCGGACGATGGCAACGCGGCCCTCCGGCGCGCGGTGGATGTCGGCCGGAACGCCACCGACGCGTCCGCACGGCTGGAGTCGCTCAATGCCGAGGCTCTCCTGGCTCTGAAGGAGCGCTGGTTCGAGCGGGCGATCGACCTTGGCCGGCGCGCGATCGCGCTGGGGCTGGAGGCGCCATCCGTGCGGCCGACCATGGTGCTCATTCACTGCTGGGTCGGCACGGCGCGCCTGTTCCTCGGCGACCTCGGTGGGACCGCCGACCTCGAGACGGCGATCGCCCTGGGTCGCCAGCATGGCCTGGATCGGAACGTTGCCCGAGCCTACGTCGACCTTGCGGGACCGCTCGTCGAGACGTTCCGGTTTGCCGAGGCGGAGGAGCCGATCGGCGAGGGTCTGCGATTCATGACCGAACGACAGCTCGACAGCCAACGGTTGTTCGTCGAGACGCTCCAGGTCCTGTCCGACCTGCATCGCGGGCGCTGGTCCGAGGCCGGGTTGCGGGCGGCGGAGGTCCTCGCAGAGCCGGAGCAGTCGGTCATCAGCCGGATCCAGGCCCTCATCGGGATCGGCGTGGTTCGCGCTCGCCGGGGAGATCCGGAGGCCCGCGCAGCGCTCGACGAAGCGTTGCAGCTGGGCGGCGGATCGTCGATCTATGCGCCCATGATCCGTGCGGCTCGCGCCGAGCTGGCGTGGCTCCAGGGTGACAGGCAGCGAGCCGGCGACGAGGCTGGGGCCGCCCTCGACATGGCCATCGCCACGCGGCAGCCATGGCAGATCGGGGAGCTCGCCTGGTGGCGACGACAGGCGGGCGAGACGGGGGCGCCGTCCGACGAGGTGCTGTCGGCGATGGCCGAACCATGGCGGCTGCAGCTGCTCGGGCGCTGGCGCGAGGCGGCCAGGGCCTGGCACGGGCTCGAGTGCGGCTACCAGGCCGCGCTTGCGCTCCTCGAGTCCGATGCGCCGGACGTCGAACGGGCCCGTGCGGCGTTTGACGGCCTCGGTGCCCTGCCGGCAGCCGCCATCGCGGGCCGGCGGTTGCGAACGCTGGGCGTGCGTTCCGTGCCCCGGGGCGTGCGCCCTTCCACGCGGGCAAATCCCGCCGGCCTGACGGCGCGGGAGGTGGACGTGCTCCGCCTCGTCGCCGGCGGCTCGTCCGACGACCACATCGCCACGCGGCTCTTCCTGTCGCCGCGGACCGTTCATCACCACGTCGGATCGATCCTGCGGAAGCTCGAGGTCAGTCGCCGGGGGGAAGCCGTGGCGGCCGCGCGAAGGATGGGCATCGAGCTCTAGGGCATCGTGCGCCACACGGCCAATTTGGGCACTCGGTGCCGATGCCGCGGCGCGACACCTCGGCGAGTCTCCACGCACGATCGCGATGCGGTCGCGAACGACGGAGGATGGCGATGCCCAGGTATGTGGTGGAACGGTCGTTCCCCAGGGACCGGGTGATCTCGCCCGCCGAGGTGGGTGGGTCCGCCCGGCACCACGTGCTCGTCATGAACGAGGCATGCGGCGTCACCTGGGTCCACTCCTACGTCCGCGATGACGGCCGGGCGATGTTCTGCATCTACGACGCCCCGAACCCGGAGTCCATCCGGCGCGCCGGCGAACGGAGCGGCCTGCCGGTCGATCGGATCTCGCGGGTCACCGTCCTCGATCCGTACGCCTACCTTCCCCAGGCCGCGCCTGGATCCGGCGTGCCGGGCGAGCAGTCCTGATGGCGCTCGCGCAGCGCGACGCCAGCGTCGGGGCGCAGCCAGACCGGAGGCACGGCCGGGCTAGTGGTGCGCGATCGGTGTCGACGCCCTGCCCTCGGCGGCAGCCGTCGCGGTGGCGCCCGGGACGACCGACGTCGCCCATGCCGCGACCTCCGTGCGGCGCGCCACGCCGAGCTTCGCGAGGATGTGCTCGACGTGCGCGCTGACGGTCTTCGGCGACACGAAGAGCTGCTCCGCGATCTCGGCATTCGTCAGGCCGCCGGCGATCGCCCTGGCGACCTCGAACTCG
>DASSHR010000409.1:0-4700 GCA_035692745.1 Candidatus Limnocylindrales bacterium
CTTGTGCGTGGCCCAACGCCAGGACTTCTGCGCAAGGACCTTCGTGGTCGACCGGATCGCGGAGCTCGGTGGGCAGGCGCTCGACGTGCAGACGCACCGCGTGGATTCCGCTGCGGCCACGGACCTCGAGGCCGACGTCGACGCACTCGTGCGGGGCGTCGCGCCAGGGGCGGTGATCCAGTCACGCGCCCTGATTCCGATCAGCACCCTGCTCGAGCTCGAGCCGATCCTCATCCACGACCTCGTCATTCCGAATGTCGCGAACCAGGAAACGCGGGTCTGGCTGGTGACCGTGACGGACCTGCGCTCGGGCGTGCCGGTTGCGCGAACCTTCGCCCTGATCGATGGCTCGAGCTGGTTCGCCGAGATCACGGCCGACGGCGCCCGGTTGCTTGATCGCGCGGCGATCGCGCCGGCCATCAGTGCGACCCCGGTACTCCCGCCGGCGCCGGAGGACGCCTTCCGTGACGCACCGCGCGAGGTCGCCGGCATCCGCGTGACGACGATCGGCGTGGCGATGCAGGAGCGCCAGGCGGTCATGGGCAACCTGGGCCGCGACGAGTTCGCGATCGAGGCCTGGTACATCGCGCCGAATCCAGCCGCGACCTGTGCGCCAGCCCTGCCGGCACTCCACGCCCCCCTGCCACTGTGCGACGAGGCGCGCCACTGGCTCCTGGACGATCCCCAGCAGTACGGCGTCGAACCCGGACAGCTGCGGCGCGACCCATCCGAGGATCTCTGGCCACCCGTGCTGAACCCGATCGTGCCCATTGACGTTCCGTTGGACATCCTCGGCGCGTGGGACGGCGGCGTGCCGCGACCGCTCGCGGTCATCGTCCTCGGCCACTTCGATGACGTCCGCGTGGATACGTACGCGGGCAACGTCTACTTCGTGATCGACGCGCTCGTCTGGACCCCGCGGCAAGGGCCGGATGGCTCGACGCCGATCGTGCGGCTCGCCCAGGATGCGACCGAGGATCCGAGCGCGGTGCTCGCGCGAGTCGCGCGCCTGTACCCGACCCCGGCTGCGCTCACGTGGGTGACCGTCGTGGATGCGAAGGACTTCGCGTCGCTCGATCGGCGCGCGGTGTCCATGCCCGAGTTCAGCACCGGCGCCCCGGTATGGATCGTGCGCAGCCTCGTTCCCAGCGAGATGGACGGCCGGCAGCGCATGGCCGTGCAGTGGGCGTGGACCGCCGATCACGGGACCAGGGTGTGGTGGACCCCGACGCCGGATTCGCAACCCGACCTCGCCACGACGATCGATCTCCCCAACCTCGGCAGCCACACCTCGCTGCTACGGCTGTACGACTACGCCGCCCAGATCACCAAGGCGTCCGCCACCGCCGGGAGCTACGCATGGCACGAGATCGGCCCGATCCCGGATCTCATCGATGTCGCCCGAGGCGGGAATGACCACCAGGTGGCGATCCGCTGGAAGGGCGTGTCCTGCGACACCGAATGGCGCCTTGAGATCAACGCGTACCAAGGGCAGACGGTGATCCAGCCCAGGCGGATCGGCGCGAGTGACTGCGAGAGCGGGCTCGTCACGCGCACGGTGCTCATCGAGTTCGATCACCCGATCGACATCGACACGTTCCGCACCGGGGATCCCTGCTGCGGCTGAGGTGACCTCGTTTGTAAACGGCAGAGTTGCGCCGAATCGGGTCTCAGGGGCAGACTGTCGGCGCGCCCGAGGACTCGGGTCGCCTGGGGTGCAGCAAGCCCATGAGCGTCCGTCCAGGAGCTTCAGTGCACCCCAAGGCTGCGGTCGAACCGACCGCCGATCCCGCCGCCGCGTCCGCTGCGACGATCTTCGTCGGCGGCCGCTGGCGTTCCGCCCAGGCCGGCGGCACGTTCGAGGCAATGAATCCGGCAACCGCCCAGGCGATCGGGCACGTCTCGGCAGGTGGCCGGGCAGACGCCGCCGCGGCGATCGAAGCCGCGCACGACGCTGCGCCCGGATGGGGCCGGACGTCGCCGTTCGAACGCGCCGCCGCGCTCGAACGTGTCGCAGCCGCGATCGAGGAGCGCAAGGACAGCCTCGCCGAGGCGCTGACCCGCGACCAGGGCAAGCCGCTCCACGCCGAGGCGTACGGCGAGGTCGAGGAGCTGATCCTCTACTTCAAGATGGCCGCCGCGGAGGCAACGCGCATCGAGGGGCTGATGCCGCCGTCGATCGACGCGAACAAGCGGATTCTGATCCAGCGAGTGCCGAAGGGCGTCGTCGGCGTGATCACGCCGTGGAACTGGCCGTACACGATGCCCGCCGAGCTCCTCGCGCCGGCACTCGCCGCCGGCAACGCCGTCGTGTGGAACCCGGCACGGCTCACGAGCCACTGCTCCGCCGAGCTCGCGCGTGCGATCGAGCAGGCGGACCTCCCCAGGGGTGTGTTCAACCTCGTGACCGGCCCGGGCGACGAGGTCGGTGACGAGATCGCGGGCGACCCGCGCGTCTCGGCGATCGGGTTCGTCGGCAGCACGCGGACGGGGCTGCGCATCGCGCAGCGCGCGGCGGGCAAGGAGCTGCTCATGGAGCTCGGCGGCAACGGGCCGCTCGTGATCCTTCGCGACGCGGACATCGACAAGGCCGTCCAGGCCACGATCACCGCCTGCTTCCTGAACGCCGGTCAGAGCTGTACCGCCGGCGAGCGCGTCCTGGTCGACCGGCAGATCCACGAGCCGTACATCGAACGCCTGGTCGAGGCGGTCCATGAGCAGGTGCGACTCGGCGACCCGATGGCCGGCGCGACCACGATGGGTCCGCTCAACAACGAGCGCACGGCCGCGAAGACCGAGCACCACGTGGCCGAGGCGATCGAGCGCGGCGCCACGCTGCACGCCGGTGGCCGCCGGGCGCCCGAGCACGGCAGCGACCTCTTCTTCCAGCCGACGATCCTCGATCGGGTGACCGAGTCGATGGAGATCGCGCGCGAGGAGACGTTCGGGCCGGTGGTGCCGATCACGGCGATCGACGGCCCCGAGGAGGCGCTCCAGCTCGTGGAGAGCAGCCCCTACGGCCTGCTCACGGCGGTCTTCACCCAGGACCTCGCCATGGGCCTGCGCTTCGCCGAGTCGGCGCGGGCCGGATGGGTCAACATCAACGAAGGCACGAACTACTGGGAATCCCACCTGCCCTTCGGTGGCCGGGCCGGCTCGCAGAGCGGCCTCGGGCGCGTGGGCGGCAGGTTCTCGATCGAGCGCCTGACGGAGCTCAAGACGATCGTCATCAATCTCGCCTGACCCTGCGGGGCGGGCCGGGGTCTTCGGAGGCTTTGGAGGAGCAATGGCTGCGCTGCCGAGCAAGGCAAAGGTCGTCGTCATCGGTGCGGGAATCGTCGGCAACTCGATGGCCTGGCACCTCGCCCGCCTCGGCTGGCGGGACATCGTGCTGCTCGAGAAGGGCACCCTCCCGAGCCCCGGCGGCTCCACCGGTCACGCCTCGAACTTCATCTTCCTGACCGACCACTCCAAGGAGATGACGGCGTTCACGGTCGAGAGCGTGCGCCAGTACAAGGAGCTCGGCGTGATCATCGAGCCGGGCGGCATCGAGGTCGCCCGCACGCCCGAGCGGATGCAGGAGCTGACGCGCCGCATGAGCTCGTCGAAGGCGTGGGGCATCGAGGGCGTCGAGCTGATCGACGTCGAGCGCATCAAGGAGCTCGTGCCGTTCATCAACGGCGACATCCTCCTCGGCGGCTTCTACACGCCCGGGGTCGCGGTCGTCGACTCGCTCCAGGCCGGCACGCTCATGCGCCAGAAGGCGATGGACCTGGGCGCGCTCACGGTCGCGGCCGGGGTCGAGGTGACCGGGCTCGACGTGGAGCACGGCCACATCAGGCGTGTCCGCACGAACCAGGGCGACATCGAGGCCGACACGGTCGTCATCGCCTGCGGCATCTGGAGCCCGCGCATCGCGAAGATGGCCGGCGCGTCGATCCCGCTCACGCCTGCGGTCCACCAGATGATCGACATCGGGCCGATCCCGTTCTTCGAGGGCACCACCTCGGAGGTCGCGTACCCGATCGTCCGCGACATGGACACGAACATGTACGAGCGCCAGCACGGAACCGGGTTCGAGGTCGGCTCGTATGCCCACCGCCCGATCCTGATGGAGCCCGACGACATTCCGTCGATCGAGGAATCGGCGCTCTCGCCGACGATGCTGCCGTTCACCCAGGAAGACTTCGACCCGCAGCTCGAGGATGCGCTCGAGCTGTTCCCGGAGTTCGTGGGCGACGAGAAGGCGGGCATCAAGCTCGCGATCAACGGCCTGCTCTCGCTCACGCCGGACGGCAACCCGATCATCGGCGAGACGCCGGAGGTCAAGGGGTTGTGGGCCGCGGCCGCCATCTGGATCAAGGAGGCGCCCGGCGTCGCCAAGACCGTCGCCGAGTGGATGACGAACGGCCAGCCCGAGATCGACCCGCACGGCTCGGACATCGCCCGCTTCTACGACCACCACAGGACCCACAAGCACATCACGGACCGCACGAGCGAGGGCTTCAACAAGACCTACGGCATCGTCCACCCGATGGAGCAGTGGGCCTCGAACCGCGGCGTCCGGCTCTCGCCGTTCCATGGCCGCGAGCAGGCCCTCAAGGCCGAGTTCTTCGAGGCTGCCGGCTGGGAGCGGCCCTACTGGTACAACGCGAACGCGCCGCTTCTCGAGGAGTTCGGCGATCGGGTCATGCCGCGCA
>DASSHR010000410.1:0-2242 GCA_035692745.1 Candidatus Limnocylindrales bacterium
GTCGATCTCGACCGGTTCGACCCTCGTCGCGTCGATCGGCATCGACGCGTGGCCCTGCAGCTCGAGAAACGTCGAGCTTCCCTGTTCCGGTTCGGAAATACGATCGCCGTCGGCCGTCTCCGTCCACACCTCGAACCCACCCGTCTCCGCGTCGGCGGACACGTTCCGCCGCACGGCCACGTGTGGCTCCTCGCCCGCGCGAACGACCAGCGAGCGAACCTCGCGCCCGATCACAAACCCATCGCGGATCTGCGCCGCGCTGAACGGCGTGGGGTGGTGATCGAGCCGCAATCGATGCGACTCGTCGGGCATCCAGGGCTCGTTCGACACGCGCGCCTACGAACCCCGGTAGGTCGTCATCGAGAACGGTGCGAGCAGCAGGGGCACGTGGTACGAGCGGCTCGTGTCGTCGACGCGCAGGTCGATGGACATCCGCCGGAAGAACCCGGCCCGAGGTGCGGCGTCGTCGTCGCCCACGCGGGGGTTCGCGAGGTTGAACTCGAGCCGGTACGTCCCCGCGGAGATGGGCCGCTCCAGCAGGTCGCGCACCCGACCGTCGGAATCGGTCAGGACCTGCGTCAGGCGAATCGGTCGGTCGTCCTCGCCGAGCTTGTAGAGCGTGACGTGGACGCCCGCGGCCGGGCGCCCGGTCTCGGTGTCGAGCACGTGCGTCGAGATCGTGGGCTGGGCGTCGGTCACGGGCGCACTCTACCCCGACGGCGTCCCGGCTCGTATGCTCCGCGGCATGGGAGAGCTGCGGATCACGGTCGGGCGCGACCTCCGGTTCAACGCCCGGTGGGAACCCGATGCACCCCACACGATCGAGGCGATCCGGCGGATGCTGCCAATCGATTCCAGGCTGATCCACTGCCGCTGGTCCGGCGAGTCCACGTGGATCCCGTACGGCGAGTTCCGGCCCGGCATCGACTACGAGAACCACACCTCCCACCCGGCGCCGGGCATGCTCGCGATGTATCCCGGCGGGATCAGCGAGTGCGAGATCTTCTTCCCCTACGGCGCGTGCACGACGTCGTCGAAGGTCGGCCAGCTGGCCGCCAACCATTTCGCCTCGATCATCCCGGACGAGGGCTGGCAGGACCGATTGCGGGAGATCGGCCGGCGCGCGCTGTGGGACGGTGCGCAGCCGATCCACATCGAGGAGGTGAGCTGATGGACGGCCTCGTGGTCCTCGCGATCATCGTCGGGTTCGTCGCCTTCCTGGCCGTGCGGGCGCGCGGCAAGGTCGGGACCTACCCGGATCGCGATGCGAACCCCAGGCGCCCCGTCAGCGGCGGCATGCACATGGGCCCGATCGGCAATGATCTCGTCGATCCCGGGCCGCGGGACGGCGAAACGCGCCCGCTGGAATAGAAGGCCACGTTTGGAGATCTTCGTCTTCCTCATCGGCGCCACCGCGGTGATGCTGTTCATCGCGCGCGATCGCATTGGCGGCCGATCACGGTCAAAGGCCGAGCAGATTGACTTCGACATGAGCCGCCCGATCGGCTACGGCGCCAACATCTCGCCGCCGGGGACCTCGCGCGCCGCAACGTCGAACGCGCCGTTCTTCGGACGGGATCACGCTGCACAGCGGCACCGGGCCGACGGGGCCGAATAGATGGAGATCCTGGTCTTCATCGCGCTCGTCGTCGGGATCGGCGTGTTCGTGCTGTGGCGACGTGAGCGACAGCTCGGCAACGATCTCGAAGCGCGGCGGCACGGACTGCCGGACGACCTGCGCGACAAGAACGTGGGGCTCGGCAGCCTGCCCAACGACGGCCGACCCTGGGGCGGCGGCAACTGACCGACCTCGTCATCCGGGGCGGCACCGTCGTCACCGCCGCGGGATCACGGCAGGCCGACGTCCTCGTTCGGGACGGCTCGATCGTCGACGTCGGGCCTGATCTCGGCTCCGCGTCCGCGGAGATCGTCGATGCGACGGGGCTGCTGGTGCTGCCCGGCGCCGTCGATGTCCACACGCATGCGAGGGTGGCCTCGGACGCCGAGCCGGATCGCTTCTTCCGGGATTCGGTGGCGGCGGCCTTCGGTGGGACCACGACCTTCCTCGCGTTCAACAATCCCGGCACCGGCTCGTCGCCTGCCGCGGAGCGGTCGCTGATCGCCGGACTCCGCGAGTGGCGCGCGGCCACGGAGCAGGATGCAGCGGTCGATTACGCCGTCTCCCTCGCGATCTCGGGCCGGATGGACGATCCCGTCGCCGAGCTGCCGGCGATGGTCGACG
>DASSHR010000411.1:0-5103 GCA_035692745.1 Candidatus Limnocylindrales bacterium
CACCCCGGTCCAGCGGCTGACGACCTCGGCGATGTCCTCGTCGTCGACCTCCTCCTTCAGCATGGGGTGGCCGCTCTGCAGCTCGTCCAGGCGGCGGGAGGCCTCCTCGACCTGGCGCTCCAGTTCGGGGATACGCCCGTAGCGGATCTCCGCCGCCCGGGACAGGTCGCCGTCGCGCTCGAAACGATCGGCTTCGCCCTTGGCGGCCTCGAGCTCCTCCTTGCGGGCCCGGATGGCGGTGATGGCGTCCTTCTCCGACTGCCAGTGCGCCTTCATGGCCGTGGCCTGTTCCTGGAGGTTCGCCAGCTCGCCCTCGAGGTCGTCGAGGCGTTCCCGGCTGGCGGCGTCGGTCTCCTTCTCCAGGGCCATCTTCTCGATCTCGAGCTGGCGCATGCGCCGCTCGACGACGTCGATCTCGGTCGGCATCGAGTCGATCTCGATCCGCAGCCGCGACGCCGCTTCGTCGACGAGGTCGATCGCCTTGTCGGGCAGGAACCGGCCAGTGACGTAACGGTCGGAGAGCACCGCCGCGGCCACCAGCGCGGCGTCCTGGATGCGGACGCCGTGGTGCACCTCGTAGCGCTCCTTCAACCCCCGCAGGATGGCGATCGTGTCCTCCACGCTCGGCTGCCCGACGTAGACCTGCTGGAAGCGGCGCTCGAGCGCGGCGTCCTTCTCGATGTGCTTGCGGTACTCGTCGAGCGTGGTCGCGCCGATCGTGTGCAGCTCGCCGCGGGCGAGCATCGGCTTCAGCAGGTTGGATGCGTCCATCGCACCCTCGGCGGCGCCGGCGCCGACGACGGTGTGGAGCTCGTCGATGAACAGGATGATCGCGCCGTTGGAGTCCTTGATCTCCTTCAGGACGGCCTTGAGGCGCTCTTCGAACTCGCCACGGAACTTCGCGCCGGCAATGAGCGCGCCGAGATCGAGCGCGACGACCTTCTTGTCCTTGAGCGTCTCGGGGACGTCGCCGCGCACGATGCGCTGCGCCAGGCCTTCCACGATCGCGGTCTTGCCGACGCCCGGCTCGCCGATGAGCACCGGGTTGTTCTTGGTGCGCCGCGAGAGGACCTGCATGACGCGCCGGACCTCGTCGTCACGTCCCACGACGGGGTCGAGCTTGCCGGCGCGCGCCTCCGCGGTGAGGTCGCGACCGTACTTCTCGAGCGCCTGGTACGTGCCTTCCGGGTTCGGCGAGGTCACGCGCTGGCCGCCGCGCACGGACTGCAGTGCGGTGAGCAGCTGCTCCTTGCCGGCGCCGTTGCGCTCGAGGAGCTTCTGGCCCTCGCCACCGACCTCGGCGATGCCGAGGAGCAGGTGCTCCGTGGAGGTGTACTCGTCGGACAGCCGGCGCGCTTCCTCCTGCGCGCGATCGAGGACGCGCTTGGCGCGCGCGTCGAGGCGCAGGTCGCCGCCCTGGATGCGGGCACGCTTCGCAAGGATCGCGGCGAGCTCGCCGCGGAACCCGGGCAGGTCCACGCCGAGCCGGCGCAGCGTCTCCGCGGGCACCCCGTCGTCCGGCTCGATGAGCGCCGACAGGAGGTGCTCCGCGTCGAGCACCGGACTCTCGAGGCGCTGTGCGAGGTTCTGGGCGGCGACGATGGCCTCCTGGGCCTTTTCGGTGAATCGGTCTAGCTGCATCGTTGGTTCCTGTGCGGCGGGCCCTACGCCCGCGGGTCCGGTTGGTCGAGGAGGTCGGCGAGCCGGGTCGCGGCGGCCTTCGCCTCGTCGGAGAGCTCGGTCGGGAGGACGACGCGCACGCGGACCAGCAGGTCGCCCGTGCCATCGCCCTTGAAGCGGGGCATGCCCTGACCCTTGAGCCGGATCACCCGACCCGGCTGGGTCGCGGCCGGCACCTTGAGCAGGACGCGGCCCTTGAGCGTCGAGACCGGGATCTCGCCGCCGAGCAGCGCCTCGCCCAGCGTGATGGGCACCTCGCGCTCGAGGTCGTCGCCGCGCCGGCTGAACACCGGGTGCGGCCGAAGCCTGGTGACGACCACGAGGTCGCCCCCGCCCGGCGCCTTGCCGGTGAGCTTGATGCGGCTGCCGTCGCCGGCGCCGCGGGGGATCGTCACCTCGAGCCGCTTGCCGCCGATCTCGACGATCCGGCTCGTGCCGTGGAAGGACTCCTCGAGCGACAGGTCGGCGGTCACCTCGATCGGCGCGGCAACGGCCGATCGCGGAGCGCTGCCGGTCGCGCGGGCGCTTCCCGTGCGTGTCCCGTTGCGCGCCCCCGAACCTGCCGCTCCCGCCGCACCGGCCATGCCCATCCGGGCAAGCAGCTCGTCGATCGATTCGGTGCCACCGCCCCCGAACCGTTCCGGCTCGCCGGCCGCGGCGTTCTCGTCGCCGAACATCATGTGGAAGAAGTCCGAGAACGCGCCGCCCCCGGCACCACCGCCGGTCGTCCGGAACTCGTAGCGGACGCCGGCGCTGCTGCCGGAGCGGCGCGTCGAGCCGCCCTGGGAGGCCCAGCCCGCGAACGGGTTGGCACCCCCGAACGGATCGCCTGCGCCGCCCGTCGCGCCGGCGCGCGCGTAGGCCTCCCAGTCCTTGCCGAACTGGTCGTACTTCGCGCGCTTGGCCGTGTCGGACAGGACCGCGTTGGCCTCGTTGATCGCCTTGAACCGCGCCTCGGCGCTCTTGTCGCCGGGGTGCTTGTCCGGGTGGGATTCCCGGGCAAGCTTCCGGAAGGCCTTCTTGATCTCGGCCTGCGTCGCGGTCCTCGAGACCCCGAGGGTCTTGTAGTAGTCCTGGAACTCCGGGGCGGCCATCGGCCCTCCGTTACCCCTGGACCACCACGGCGGGCTGGTCCGGCGGGAAGTTCGGGCGTCGGATCGGCGCCTCGGGCTCCACGTCGCGGTCGTGATCGCGGCCCCGGTCGTTCGCCGCCTTCGGCGTCGGAAGCGGCTTGGGCTTCCGACGCAGGGCGACGTCCAGGACCTGGTCCATCGATTCCACGAGCACGAGCTTCATCTGCTTGCGGATCTCCTCGGGGATGTCCCGGAGGTCCTTCTCGTTCTTCTTGGGGAACATCACGATCTTGGCGCCCGCGAGGTGCGCGGCCAGGATCTTGCTCTTCAGGCCGCCGATCGGCAGCACCCGCCCACGCAGGGTGATCTCACCCGTCATGGCCAGGTCCTTGCGAACCGGGATCCCCGTGAAGGCGGAGACCATCGCGGTGGCCATCGTGATCCCGGCCGACGGACCATCCTTGGGGATGCCGCCCGCGGGAACGTGGATGTGCAGCGTCTGCTTCTCGAACATCTCGCGCGGGATGCCGAGCTCCGCCGCGTGGCTGCGGATCCACGACAGGCCGGCACGTGCCGACTCGCGCATCACCTCGCCCAGCTGGCCGGTGAGGATGAAGTCCTCCTTGCCGTCCATCCGGGTGACCTCGATCGCGACCACGTCGCCACCGACCTCGGTGACCACGAGGCCGGTTGCCGAGCCCACCTGGTCCTCCGGCTCCAGTTCGCCGTACTCGAAGCGCGGCGGGCCGAGGTACTGGAGGAGCTTCTTGACGTCGACGACGGTCTTGGCCTTGCGGCCTTCGGCGACCGTGCGCGCGACCTTGCGCATGACGTTGGCGATCTCGCGCTCGAGGTTCCGGACGCCCGCCTCGTGGGTGTACGCCTGGACGAGCTCGGTCATGGCCTCGTCGGTGAAGCGCACGTTGGCCGGCTTGAGGCCGTGGTTCTCCATCTGCTTGGGGATGAGGAACCGCTTGCCGATCTCGACCTTCTCCCGCTGCGTGTAGCCCGGGACCTGGATGATCTCCATCCGGTCGCGGAGCGCCATCGGGATCGGGTCGATGAGGTTGCCGGTCGCGACGAACAGCACCTTGCTGAGGTCGAACGGCACCTCCAGGTAGTTGTCCTGGAACGTGTTGTTCTGCTCGGGGTCGAGGACCTCGAGGAGGGCGGACGACGGGTCACCCCGGAAGTCCATCCCGACCTTGTCGATCTCGTCGAGCATGAAGACCGGGTTGTTCGTGCCCGCGGTCTTGAGGTTCTGGATCACGCGGCCGGGCAGCGCGCCGATGTACGTGCGCCGGTGGCCGCGGATCTCGGCCTCGTCATGGATGCCGCCGAGGCTCATGCGCACGAACTTGCGGCCCATGGCCCGGGCGATGGACTTGCCGAGCGACGTCTTGCCGACGCCGGGAGGCCCGACGAGGGCGAGGATCGGGCTGCGGATCGTGTCCGCGAGGGCGCGCACCGCGAGGTACTCGAGGATGCGCTCCTTGACCTTCTCGAGGCCGAAGTGGTCCTCGTCGAGGATCTTCGCCGCCTCCTTGATGTCGTGGAGGTCCTCGGTCGTGACGTTCCACGGCAGCCCGACGAGCCAGTCGACGTAGGTCCGGATGACGCCGACCTCGGGCGAGGCGGACGGAATCCGGCTCATGCGGTCGACTTCCTTGAGCGCGCGCGCCTTGACCTCCTCGGGCATGCCCGCCTTCTCGACCTTGTCGCGAAGCTCGTTCGTCTCGGCCTGCTGCGGGTCCTCCTCGCCGAGCTCCCGCTGGATGGCCTTCATCTGCTCGCGCAGGATGTACTCGCGCTGGGTCTTGTCCATCTCCGACTTGACTTCGGACTGGATGCGGCCCTTGAGCTCGTGGACCTCGATCTGGTGGGCGAGGAACGCCGAGGCGATCTTCAGCCGCTCGGCGACGTCGATGGTCTCGAGCAACTCTTGGCGCTGCTCGGTCGACATGTCCGGCGAATACGCGGTCATGTCGGCGAGGAGGCCGGGCTCGGTGATGTTGCGGGCGGCGACGGCCGCCTCCGGGGGCACCGGGGCGCCCGCCTGGACGTACTGCTCCACCTGGGCCTGGACGGAGCGCATCAGCGCCTGGACCTCGACGTCCTTCGACGGCTGGTCCTCGAGCTCCTCGATCCGCGCCCGGATGAACGGGTCGGTCTTCGCGAAGCCGTGCAGGCGCATGCGTGCCTGGCCCTGGATGATCGCCCTGACCGTGCCGTCCTGGAGCTGGACCACCTGGGCGATCTTCGCGACCGTCCCGACGGCATACAGCTGGTCGGGCTCGGTGATGTCCTCCTGCTCGGCCTGACGCTGCGTGACGAGCGCGATGCGCCCGCC
>DASSHR010000412.1:0-1127 GCA_035692745.1 Candidatus Limnocylindrales bacterium
CGGCACCGTCATCGTGATCTGGGCCCGGTCCGGGAGCACGGCCTGCACCGGCGACGAGGGACCGCGGAACGTCTTGATGCACGAGAACAGGTAGTCCCAGCGGCCCGCGTTGAGCCCCGAGGAGTGCTCGCGCAGCTCGTACAGGATCTCCTCCATCTCGAACGCCGCGTGGATGGTCTCGATCAGGACGGTCGCGCGGACGGAGCCTCGCGGCACGCCGAGCATCGCCTGGGCCTGGACGAACACGTCGTTCCAGAGCCGCGCCTCGCGATGCGACTGGAGCTTGGGCAGGTAGAAGTAGGGCGCGGTGCCGCGAGCGATCCGCTCGCGGGCGTTCCAGAACAGGTACAGGCCGGCATCGAACAGGCTGGCCGAGACCGGCGTGTCGTCCACGAGCAGGTGGCGCTCCAGGAGGTGCCACCCACGCGGCCGAACCAGCAGTTGGGCGACGCGCTCGCCGAGCCGGTACGACTTGCCCTCGGGGGACGCGTACGCCAGCGAGCCGCGCACCGCGTCGCGGAGGGCGAGCTGGCCGCCGACGACGTTCGACCAGGTCGGCGACAGTGAATCCTCGAAGTCGGCCATGAAGCAGCGAGCGCCCGAGTTGAGGGCGTTGATGATCATCTTCGGCTCGGCCGGCCCCGTGATCTCGACGCGCCGGTCGAGGAGGTCCGGCGGCGCCTCGGCGACGCGCCACGCGGGATCGAGGCGGATCGCCGCCGTCTCCGGCAGGAGCCCGAGCGACGCGCCCGCATCGATCTCCGCCTGGCGCTCGACGCGACGCTCCAGTAGCGCCTCGCGGACGGGGCCGAACGAGCGCTGCAGGTGGGCGACGAATTCCAGCGCGTCGGGGGTCAGGATCTCCTCCGAGCCCGGGACGCGGCTGCCGGCGACCCTGATGCCGGCGGGCATTCGGTCCGACGCGGCCACGATCAGCGCGCCGGCCGCCGTCGAACGGTGGCGTCGATGAGGCCGTGCGGCTCCGTCGTGGAGACGAACACCTCGCCCGGGTTGTCGAGCCCGAACGGCGCGAGGTCGACCTTCCAGTGGTGCAGGTTCGGCAGGACCATCCGGACCCAGTCGATCGCGGGCTCCGCGTCCATCATCTCCGTGGCCATGATCCAGAT
>DASSHR010000413.1:0-6115 GCA_035692745.1 Candidatus Limnocylindrales bacterium
CTCACGGGCCAGCAGGTCCATTCCAGCGACTTCCAGAACCGCGCCGTTCCCCTCACCGTCCCGCAGGGGCGACGCGCGATCACGATCGCGGTCAGCCAGCTCACGGGCGTCGGCAACCTGCTCGACGTCGGCGACACGGTCGACCTCGTGATCAGCCTCCGCGGCGATGCCTTCCCGGTCGTCCAGGTCCTGGCCGACGGTTCGGTGACGGTCGTCTCCGGCATCAACCCGCTGAGCATCAAGCTCCCGCTGCTGCTGCAGGACGTGCAGATCATCGGCACGATCAACCCGCCCCCGCCGCCCGCGCCGGCGGCCGCCCAGGGGCAGCCCGCGCCTTCCGTGGCGCCCCAGGTCAACCTCGAGGAGCAGAAGCTGCTCGTGCTGGCGGTCACCCCGCAGCAGGCCGAGGTGCTCCTCTTCGCTCGCACGACGGGCGTCCTGGACGCGATCCTGCGCTCCCCGCTCGACGCGGGCACGACCGTGGAGACCACGGGCGTGATCCTCAAGACCCTGGTGGACTCGTACGGCATCCTGCCGCCCGAGATCGTCCAGGTCCCGATCCCGACCCCGCTCCCGTAGCGACCGGCCGGAGGCTGGATCCCCGCGATGGCTGACCGCATCAAGGTCCTGATCGTCGACGACATCCCGGAGACCCGGGACCACCTGACGAAGCTGCTCGGGTTCGAGAGCGACGTCGAGGTGGTCGGGGCGGCCGCGGGTGGGCCCGAGGCGATCACGATGGCCACGGCGTCGAAGCCCGACGTCGTCCTGATGGACATCAACATGCCGGGCATGGACGGCATCACGGCGACCGAGAAGCTCGCCGCCGACGTGCCGACCGCGGCCGTGATCATGATGTCCGTCCAGGGTGAGGCGGACTACCTGCGCCGCTCGATGCTCGCCGGCGCCCGCGAGTTCCTCGTCAAGCCGTTCAGCTCCGACGAGCTCACGGCGTCCATCCGCCAGGTCTGGGCACGCGAGCGTGAGAAGCTCAGCCGCTACGCACCGGTCACGACGACCCAGGAGATCTCGAACGGCAGCGGCGAGCCGGCTTCGGTCGTCGCGGTCTTCAGCCCCAAGGGTGGCGTCGGGCGGACGACGGTCGCGGTGAACCTCGCGGTCGCCGCGGCGCAGACCGGCAAGCGCGTCGCGCTCGTCGATGCGTCATTCCAGTTCGGCGACGTCGGGGTCCTGCTCAACCTCAACCCGCGCAACAAGTCCATCGCGGATCTCGCGGGCGAGCTCCAGAGCGGCGAGGCCGAGTCGCTGGACACGTTCATGATCACCCACTCGTCGGGCGTGAAGGTGCTCCTCGCACCGCCCTCGCCGGAGCAGGCCGAGCTCATCGGTCCGTCGGCGGTCAAGAAGGTCCTCAACGGCCTGCGCGGCACCTTCGACCTGATCGTGGTCGACTGCCCGTCGAGCTTCAACGAGCCCACGCTCGCCGTGCTCGATGAATCGGATCTGATCCTGACCCTCCTGACCCTTGAGATCACGAGTGTCAAGAACATGCGCCTCTTCCTCGAGGTCTGCGACCAGCTCGGCTACGGCCCGGACAAGATCCGGCTCGTGCTGAACCGCGCGGACTCGACGCTCGGCATCCGGGTCGCGGACGTGGAGCACTCGATCGGGCGGAAGGTGGACCACACGATCGTCAGCGACGGTCGGAGCGTGGTGTATGCCTTGAACCGCGGCGTACCGTTCTTCCTCAGCAATCGCGAGGCGCAGGTGTCGCAGGACATCCAGCGCCTGGCAACCGCCATCGCCGGCGCAGCGCCGACGACAGCCGTCGCCCACGCAGGGGACAAGACGGCGAAGGCCGCGCCCAAGAAGACCCTCTTCTCGTTCGGTAACCGGTAGTCAGGGGGAGCTGCAACCAGATGTCACTGCTGAAGCGCATCGAGAGCGCCCGTCCGGCTGGCGCCGGCGAGGAGCGCCTGCCCGTGCCGTCCGGCCCGGGTGCCGGTCGAGACGTTCAGCCCGAGGGCGGCCAGGGTGGACCCGCCGCGCCGAGCGCGCCGCGGCTCGTCACGCAGCTCCCGGCCCGCGAATCGTTCCGGGACGTCAAGTTCCGGATCCAGAACCGCGTCATCCAGGACCTCGATCCCAAGCTGGACCTCACCAACCAGGTGGAGGTTCGTCGCCAGATCGAGGAGATCTTCAGCCGCGTCATCGACGAGGAGGGCCTGGCCCTCACCCGCGCCGAGCGCGTCCGGATGCTGGAGCAGATCACCGACGAGATCATCGGCCTCGGCCCCCTCGAGCCGCTCCTTCGTGATGACTCCGTGTCGGAGATCATGGTCAACGGCCCGCGCCAGGTCTACATCGAGCGCTCGGGCAAGCTCGAGCTGACGAACGTGGTCTTCCAGAACGACGACCACGTCATGCGCATCATCGACCGGATCATCGCCCCGATCGGGCGCCGCGTGGACGAGTCGTCGCCGATGGTCGACGCCCGCCTGACGGATGGCTCCCGCGTCAACGCGATCATCCCGCCGCTGTCGCTGGTCGGCCCGGTTATCACCATTCGAAAGTTCGCGGCCAGCCCGTTCACCACGGACGACCTGATCCGGTTCGGGACGTCGACCCCGGACATGTTCGAGTTCCTCCGCGCGTGCGTGGAGGCCCGCCTGAACATCTTCGTGTCCGGCGGCACCGGCTCGGGCAAGACGACCACGCTCAACGTGCTCTCGAGCTTCATCCCGAGCGACGAGCGCATCGTCACGATCGAGGATGCGGCCGAGCTCCAGCTCCGCCAGGAGCACGTGATCACCCTGGAGTCCCGCCCGGCGAACATCGAGGGCAAGGGCGCCATCCCGATCCGCGAGCTCGTGCGCAACAGCCTGCGCATGCGCCCCGACCGCATCGTGGTCGGGGAGTGCCGCTCCGGCGAGGCGCTCGACATGCTCCAGGCCATGAACACGGGCCACGACGGCTCGCTGTCCACCGGCCACGCCAACACGCCGCGCGACATGCTCTCCCGACTGGAGACGATGGTCCTCATGGCCGGCGTCGACCTCCCGGTTCGCGCCATCCGCGAGCAGATCTCGTCCGCGGTCGACCTCATCGTCCACCAGTCCCGCCTCAAGGACGGCACCCGCAAGATCGTGAACATCACCGAGGTCCAGGGCATGGAGGGTGACACGATCGTCATGCAGGACGTGTTCGTGTTCGAGCAGACCGGCGTGATCGACGGCAAGATCCAGGGCCGGTTGAAGCCGACCGGCATCCGGCCGAAGTTCGTCGAGCAGTTCGAGCAGCAGGGCATCCACCTGCCGAACAACATCTTCGGCTTCACCTTCTAAGGAACGCTGATGGACACGCTCGTCATCGCTGCCCTCGCGGCCGTCGCGATCATCCTGATCGCGCTGGGCATCGCGATGTCCAGCAACAGCGGCGTCACGTTGGAGCGCCTCGAGCGCTACGCGTCGACGGCCAAGCCCGAGGCCGGCGCCGCCGGCCAGGGTGGCGTCGCCGATCTCATCGCCAAGTCCGCTGCGCTTGCGCAGCTCAACAAGGTCGTCGAGAAGCGCGACTTCGGCGCCAACCTGCTGCGCGACCTCGGCGCCGCGGACCTGAAGCTCAAGCCCTCCGAGTACCTCGCCATCTGGGGCGGCGTCACGATCGGCGTCCCCGCCGTGATGTTCCTCGTCGGCTTCGTCGTGAAGTCCCTGCAGAACCCCATCGTGCTCCTGCTGGGGCTGATCATCGGCTTCTGGGTTCCGCGCTTCTGGCTCAACCACCGCAAGTCGGGCCGGCTGAAGGCCTTCAACAAGCAGCTGCCGGACACGGTCACGCTGATCGCGAACGCCCTCCGGGCTGGTTCCTCGTTCCTCCAGGCGATCGAGCTGGTCGTGCGCGAATCGCGGCCGCCGATCTCGACCGAGTTCGGGCGCGTCATTCGCGAGGTGAACCTCGGCCTGCCGTTCGATCTCGCGCTCGAGAACATGGTCACGCGCGTGAAGTCGGAGGACTTCGAGCTCATGGCCACCGCGATCGCGATCCAGCACCAGGTCGGCGGCAACCTCGCCGAGATCCTCGATTCGATCGCGTTCACGATCCGGGAGCGCATTCGCATCAAGGGTGAGATCCGGACCCTGACGGCCCAGCAGCGCCTGTCGGGCTACGTCGTCGGCTTCCTGCCCTTCGGCCTGGCGGGCATGATCTTCCTCGCCGCGCCCAAGTTCTTCGACCCGATGTTCGCCAAGCCGCCGGAGCTCATCGGCATCCCGGCCGGCATCTGGCTGCTGGGCATCGCGATGCTCGCCATGCTCGCGGGCTTCCAGCTCATCCGCAAGATCGTGGACATCGAGGTCTAACGCATGGAACTCCTCGTCGCCGGCGGCGCAGCCCTGGCCATCCTCATGATCGCGTTCGGTGTCGCCGGCGCGCGAGAAGACGATCCGCTGAAGGCGCGCCTCTCCCAGCTCGGCCAGATGACGGCCAAGGACCTCCAGGAGCTGGAGCTCCAGCAGCCCTTCTTCGATCGGACGATCCGGCCGCTCGCCGCGCGCCTGTCCGGCTCGGTGGCGCGCATCACCTCGAGCTCGTTCACCGAGCGCACGGAGAAGCGGCTTGCCCAGGCGGGCAACCCAGGCGACCTCAAGGTCGCGGACTGGCTCGGCATCAAGGCCATCGGCACCGGCATCGGCGCGGGCGTGCTGTTCATCCTGTTCGGCGTCCTGGCCGGCAACATCACGCAGGGCATCCTGCTGGGCCTCGTGGGCGCGGGCATCGGCTACATCGGGCCGGAGTTCTGGCTGGGCCGCCGCGTTCGCGCACGCCAGAAGGGCATCCTGCTGCAGCTGCCGGACGCGCTCGACCTCCTGACGATCTCCGTTCGTGCCGGCCTCGGCTTCGACGCGGCCCTCGGCAAGGTCGTCGAGAAGATGAAGGGGCCGCTCGTCGACGAGTTCCGGCGAGCGCTGGCCGAGGTTCGCGTCGGCAAGGCGCGACGAGAGGCGCTGCGGGACATCATCCCGCGCACCGAGGTGCAGCCGCTCAACAACTTCATCGGCGCGATCATCCAGGCCGAGCAGCTCGGTGTCTCGATCTCGAAGGTGCTCCAGGTTCAGTCGGAGCAGCTCCGCATCGAGCGCCGCCAGCGCGCCGAGGAGCAGGCCGCGCAGGCGCCGATCAAGATGCTGTTCCCGCTCGTCGGGTGCATCTTCCCGTCGCTGTTCGTGGTCATCCTTGGCCCGGCCCTGATCCTGATCATGCAGAACCTGGGCACCTAGCCCGGGGCGTGGACGCCGTCAACGAGACGCGCCAGCAATCGCTGGCTGCGGAGGTCGAGGTCGCGGGCTCCGTCTGGGCTCGCTTCATGGGGCTGATGGGCCGTCGCTCGCTGGCCCACGGCCGCGGACTCTGGCTTCCCGGCGACAACGGCATCCACATGTTCTTCATGCGCTTCGCGATCGACGCCGTCTTCCTCGGGCGCCCTGACGGCGCGGCCGGCGGCGCGCGACGGGTGGTCGCGGCGAAGCAGCGGCTGCGCCCCTGGACAGGGATGGTCCCGCTCGTGCGCGACGCGAACGGCGTGCTCGAACTCCCCGCGGGCACGATCGAGGCCACCGGCACCGAGGTCGGTGACGTCGTCCACCTCGGATAGGCGGGAGTCATGAGCCCGCGGACGCGCTTCCTGCTGACGGCGGTGCTCGCTGCGGTCGGCGGCGTGCTGCTCGCCGTGATCGTCGGACGGTTCTGGACCGAGGCCGGCGACGACCTCGCGTACTGGATCGCCGGCCATCGGCTCGCGAACCGCGAACCGGTCTACCCTCCCGACCCCTCGGTCGCGTTCGAGCCGTTCGCCTTCCATTACGTCCCACCGGTCGCGATGCTCCTGGCGCCGATCGCGGCGGTGTTCGCAGCCGTTCCGTTCCTGATCGGATTCCGGGCGCTGCTCCTGCTCGCAACCTGGGACCTGGCGGGTCGCCGGATGCTCGACATGCTCGCGCTGCTCGCGTTCATTCCACTCGCGTACTCGCTTCGGGTCGAGAACGTCGAGATCTTCATGGCGATCGCGGTGGTGTACGGGCTCGCGCGGTGGCCCTGGGCGTTCATGGCCGGCGCGCTGGTGAAAGTCAGCCCGGGCCTCGGGCTCGTCTATCTGGCC
>DASSHR010000414.1:0-14531 GCA_035692745.1 Candidatus Limnocylindrales bacterium
GCTGCGGCGGGCTCCGACACCGTCGAGACCGCCGAGACGTCGGAGGCCACCGAGGAGAGCGACGCCGACGAGGCGCCGACGATCCCCGCGGACGACCCGATCGCGGAGGCGCTCGCCGCCTGACCCGACTCCCCTCTCTCGTGCGTCCGGGCGGCTTCGATCCCTCCCCTCGGGGCCGCCCGGCGCGTCTTCCTCAGCGCGAAGCCGTGCCGCCGTACACGTCGCGGCGGGGCAGACCCGTCTCGCCCGCCACGCGTCGCGCCGCCTCGGAACGCGATGTGCCCGCGGCGACCAGCTCATCCACGCGTGCCTTCGCGGCCTCGAGCCGCTGGCTCGCGTCCGCCTCCTCGTCCACGGGTCCATCGGCGGCGCCCGCGACCACCACGACGATCTCGCCCCGCTCCGGGATGGCGGACCCAACCGCAGCGGCGAGCTCGCCCAGCGTGCCGCGTGCCAGCTGCTCGTGCAGCTTCGTGAGCTCGCGACAGACGGCCGCCTGCCGATCTCCGCCGCATGCCGACGCGAGGTCGCGCAGCGTCGGGCCGAGCCGGCCGGGCGCCTCGAACAGGATCGTGGACCGATCGTCGGCGGCAATTCGCGCGAGCCGCTCCTTTCGCTCCCGCCCGCCCCGCGGCAGGAAGCCCTCGAAGCCCCAGCGCGGACCGGCAATCCCGCTCGACGCCACCGCGGCCAGGACCGCCGAGGCGCCCGGGATCGCCACCACGGTGCCACCCTCGTCGGCCCACGCGCCCACGAGGTCCTCGCCCGGGTCGCTCACGATCGGCGTGCCCGCGTCGGTCACGACCGCGAGGTCCGCGCCGCCGCGCAGGTGCGCGAGCAGCGCCGCGACTCGCGTCGCTCCGCTTCGGGCGTGGAACGACACGAGCCGCGTCGTGATCTCGTAGCGGGCGAAGAGCCGCCGCGTGATCCGGGTGTCCTCCGCGGCGACGAGCGGCACGGCCTTGAGCACCTCGAGCGCCCGCAGCGTCACGTCGCCGAGGTTGCCGATCGGCGTCGCGACGACGTACAGCGTGCCGCCGGCCGTTCCGCCATCGGGCCCGGTGGCCACCACGGATGCCGGCGTCAGGATCGGGCCGAGCCCGGGCGCCGCCGCGGGTACAGGTAGTCGACGCCTGCGGTGCGCGGCCCGAGCTTCGCGATGGGCGGCACCTGGCGCTTGAACTCCGACGTGGCAACCATCCGCTCGACCCGCTCGAGCATCGCCCGCTCGAAGCCCATCTCGACGAGCTCGTCCGTCGAGCGGCGCCGATCGATCCGCCAGTACAGGATCCGGTCGAGCAGCGGGTAGGTGAACGAGCCCTCGTCCTCGTCGGTCTGGTCCGGCCACAGGTCGGCGCTCGGGGCCTTCGAGATCACGGCGGCCGGCACACCGACCGCTGCCGCGAGCTGCCGGACCTGGCTCTTGTACAGGTCGCCGATCGGGTTGAAGGCGCACGCGTTGTCGCCGTAGATCGTCGTGTAGCCGATCAGCGATTCGGTCTTGTTGCCAGTCCCGACCACCAGCCCGCCGAACGCCACCGACCGGTCGTACAGCACGGACATCCGCATCCGGGCCATGAAGTTGCCGCGACGCAGCGCTGACGCATCCTCGACCCGCGCGTCGCCGAAGTACGCGTCGACCATGGGCGTGATCTCGACGAGCTCACTCGCGCAGCCGAGGTCGGCAACGATCGTCTCCGCGTCGCCCTGCGACGCGGCCGATGAGGTCCGATACGGCATCAGGACCGTCAGGAGCTGCTCCGCCCCGATCGCCTCTGCGACGAGATAGGCCACGAGCGCCGAATCGATGCCGCCCGACAGCCCGAGCACCAGCCGCTCGAACCCCGCCTGCGCCAGCTGGCCGCGGATGAACCCCGCGATCACCTTGCGCGCCACGTCGGTGTCGATCGCGAGCTCGTCGGGCAGCTCGAACAAGGGCCGGCCGCCCGCATCGACCGGGATCGGCTGCACTGCGCTCACGAGGCGGCGGCCCGGCGACGGCGCGTTCGGAGCTTGATGGGCTCCGCGGGCCGCGGCGCCACGTCGAGGCCCGGCCCGGCGCCCGCGTCCGCGGTGGTGTCGGTAGCGAGCCCGGCCCGCTCGGCCACGATCCGACCGAGCTCCCGTGCCTGCAGCTCCAGCCGCTCGTCCCGCAGGAGCGGCAATGAGACGCGCTCCCGCCGGATGTCCTCCAGCCGGAGGTCGACGAAGTACAGGTCATCGTCGAAGAACGGCGCTGAGAAGACCGGGGCGCCCGACGGCGAGATGACCTCGGAGCCACCCCAGAACGTCATCGACTCGTCGACGCCCACCCGGTTCACGAACACGACGTACGAGGTCGTGAGCTGCGCGTAGGTGCGCATGAGCGTGCGCCACGACGTAGCCGTCCCGAGGCCGACCTCGTTGGAGGCCGCGAGGTCACGGCCGGGCGACGACGAGACGTTGATGAGGATCTGGGCGCCGTCGAGGGCGAGCAGCTGGGGCGTCTGGAGGTGCCAGAAGTCCTCGCACACCGCGAGGCCGATGCCGATGCCGAGCCGAGACGGCGTGGCCCGCATCGTGTCCCCGGGCGCGAAGAACCGCCGCTCGTCGAACTGGCCGTACGTCGGCAGGTAGACCTTCCGGTGGACGTGACGGATCTCGCCGTCCTCGAGCAGGGCCGCGGCGATGAAGAGCCGGTGGTCGCCAGATTCCTCGACGAACGAAACCACCGCCGACAGACCGTTCGCGGTCTCGCCTGCCAGCCCCGCGAGCCGGGGGTCGTCGAGGCGCATGGCGACCTCGGCGGCGAGGTCCTGGAGCAGGTATCCGGTGAGCCCGAGCTCGGGGAACACCACGAGCCCCGCACCACCCGCGCGCGCCTCGCGGATGAGCGCGTGATGGCGCGCGAGGTTTGCCTCGAGGTCACCGAGCCTCGGTGCGACCTGCGCGAGCGCGATGCGAAGCGACGTCACGACGCTTCGAGTCTATCCGCTGTTCGAGGGCCCGCCGATGGCGGCGTCGCCCGTGGGATCAGCGCGTGATCAGTGCGGGAGCACGTCCGCATCGTCCGGACCGCCGCCGATTGCCCCGGTGCGGCCGCCCATCGCCGCCACCTTCGGGGCCGGCTTGTCCTCGGATTCGAGCACGCCGTCCGATGTCTGGTCGATGAACTCCGGCTGGCCCTGCGCGACGATGCGCTCGCCCTGCGGCGGGACCGCGACCGGGAAATGGCACGCCAGGAAGTGGCCGGGCGAAACCTCGACGAGGGGCGGCACTTCGACCGCGCACTTCTCCTGCGCCTGGAAGCAGCGGGTTCGGAACACGCAGCCGCTCGGCGGGTCGATCGGCGACGGGAGGTCGCCCTGGAGCAGGATCCGGGTGCGCTTGCGCTGGCGGTTCGGGTCCGGGATCGGCACGGCCGACAGGAGCGAGTGCGTGTACGGGTGCAGCGGGGCGCGGTAGATGGTCCTGCGCGGCGCCATCTCCATGATCTTGCCGAGGTACATCACCGCGACGCGATGCGAGATCTGGCGCACCACCGCGAGGTCGTGGGCGACGAACAGGTACGCGACCCCGAAGTCCTCCTGCAGGTCGCGCATGAGGTTCAGGATCTGGGCCTGGATCGACACATCCAGGGCCGACACGGGCTCGTCGCACACGATGAACTTGGGCCGCAGCGCGATCGCCCGGGCGATGCCGATGCGCTGGCGCTGGCCGCCCGAGAACTCGTTCGGGTAGCGGTTGTAGTGCTCCGGGTTGAGCCCGACGCGCTCCATGAGGTCGTAGACGGCCTTCTTCACGCCGCCTTCGGGGGTGATCTTCTGGATCTCGAACGGGGTGCTGATGATCCTGCCGACCGTGTGCCGCGGGTTCAGCGCGTTGTACGGATCCTGGAAGATGATCTGCGCCTTGCGGCGGAACGGAATGAGCTGGTTCGTCGAAAGGTTCGTGATGTCCTCGCCGTCGACGATGATCTTGCCTTCCGTTGGCTTCAGCAGCCGCAGGATCGTCCGGCCGGCGGTGGACTTGCCGCAGCCCGACTCCCCGACGAGGCCCAGGGTCTCGCCCTCGGCGAGGTTGAGGTCGATCCCGTCGACCGCCTTCACCTGGCCGACGGTCTTCGGCAGCAGCCCGAAGCCGACGCCCTTGACCGGGAAATGCTTGCGAAGACCCGTGACCTGGAGGATCTCCTTGCCGGTCTGGACCGTCACGCATTGCCTCCGACGATTTCACCGGAGACCTCGATGGCCTCGGTGGCGATACGCCGGCGGGTCTCGGCCGGCAGGTGGCAGCGAACCAGGTGGTTCGGTTCGCTCTCGAGGAGCTCCGGTCGGACCTCGGCGCACGCATTGTCCGGAACCAGGTCCGTGTACTTGCAGCGAGGATGGAACACGCAGCCGGACGGGTGCCGGATCGGCGATGGCGGGTTGCCCCGGATCGGATCCAGCCGGTCCGTGGCCTCCCGGTCCATGCGCGGGATCGAGGCGAGCAGGCCCAGCGTGTACGGCATCTCCGGGGAGGCGTACAGCCTGGACGTCGGCGCCGATTCGACGACGCGGGCGGCATACATGACCTGCACGTCGTCCGCCACGTCGGCGACGATGCCGAGGTCGTGGGTGATGAGGATCACCGCGGTGTTGAACTCGGCCTGGAGCGTGTGGATCAGGTCGAGGATCTGCGCCTGGACGGTCACGTCGAGCGCGGTGGTCGGCTCGTCCGCGATCAGCAGCGCCGGCGAGTTGATGAGCGCCATCGCGATCATCACGCGCTGGCGCATGCCGCCGGAGAGCTGGTGCGGGTAGTCGTCGACGCGGCGCTTCGGCGCCGGGATGCCGACGCGGCTCAGCATGTCGATGGCCTCCGCCCGCGCAGCGGCCTTGCCGAGCTTGCGATGGACCATCGCCGCTTCAGCCAGTTGCGCCCCGACGCGATAGAACGGGTGAAGGCTGGACATCGGGTCCTGGAAGATCATCGCCATCTTCGCGCCGCGCAGCTTCCGGACGTCGCCGTCCGACTTGCTGATCATCTCCTCGCCGTCGATCCAGACCTCACCGGTCACCTTGGCGGACTTCCGGTTCAGGAGGCCCATGATCGCGAGCGCGGTCACGCTCTTGCCCGAGCCGGATTCGCCCACGACCGCGAGCGTCTTGCCGCGCGCCACCGACATCGTGACGCCCTCGACCGCATGGACGAGGCCGTCCTCGGTCGGGAACTGGACGCTGAGGTTGTTGACCGAGAGGTACGGTGCCGGAGTCGAAGGTTCCGTCTGCCGCTGGAGGTCAGGCTGCCTCATGCGAGGCGCACGCGGGGGTCGATGACCGCATAGAGCAGGTCGACCACGAGGTTCGCGAAGATGATGATCGTCGCCACGAGCAGGGTGATGCCGGTGATGACGGGCAGGTCGGATTGCAGGACCGAGGTCACGGCGAGATTGCCGAGGCCGGGCAGGCTGAAGATCGTCTCCGAGATGATCGCGCCGCCGAGGAGGCCCGCCAGGTCGAGGCCGGCGGCCGTCACGATCGGCGTGAGGCCGGCGCGAAGCGCGTGCTTGACCACGACCGTGCGCTCAGGCAGCCCCTTGGCGCGGGCCGTCCGCACGTAGTCGTCGTTGAGCACTTCGAGCACCTGGTTGCGCGTGAGGCGCATGTAGAAGGCCGTGTACAGCACCGCCAGCACGATCCACGGGACGATCATCGTCTGCAGGAACTGGATGGGCTTGTCGAACGGCGACACGTACTGGGGTGGTGGCAACAGGTTCCATTGGACGATCACGAACTGGTACAGCAGCAAGCCGATGAAGAACGATGGAAACGAGTAGCCGACCAGGGAAACGCCCATGACGAGGCGGTCCGGCCAGCGGCCGCGCTTCAGGGCCGCAAAGATGCCGAGGGAGATGCCCACGGCGAGCCACATGATGAATGCGCCGATCGCGAGCCAGAACGTCACTGGCGCCGCCTTCGCGATCATGTCGAGCACGAGCTGGTGCCGGCTGTAGGAGTAGCCGAGGCACGGGGGCGGGCATTGAATGGGCTTCGGAGAGCTGCTGGAGAACTCGCGACCGGTGAAGATGCCGCTGACGAAGATCTCGTACTGCTCCAGCAGCGGCTTGTCGTAGCCGAGCCTCCGTCGATTCGCTTCGAGGAGCGCCGGGGTGCAGACCTTGCCGCAGGTGAGTCGGGCGGGGTCGCTCGGGAGCGCGTTGAACAGCGCGAACACCGTGATGGACAACAGGAACAGCAGCATGACCATCATCAGGACGCGCCGCACCAGGTACGCAGCCACGCGCTAACCCTCCGGTTTCGGGGCGAGGGAATGGAAGTCGGGGGAGCGGCGGTGCCGCTCCCCCGAATTCACGCTTGCGCTACTTGACGAACAGCTGAGCGTACGGCCAGGAGCCGTAGGCAGCCCAGCGATACATCGCGCCAGGTGCGCCGTCAATCGCCACGCCAACCGCGTTACCCGCGATGGTCTGGCTCTTGCCGAAGAACGTCGGGATCGCGAAGACGTTCTCGGTGGCGTACTTGTTCAGGTCCTGCCAATCCTTGGCCTGCGCGGCGCGATCGAGCTCGGCAAACGCCGCGTCGATCTTCGCCTCGAAGTCCTTGTCGGCAACGTGCGACAGGTTCCAGCCACCCTTGTCGGTGAAGAGCGGCGGGATGACGGTCGACGCGTTCGGCCAGTCAGCACCCCAACCGGCAGTGCCGAAGTTGTGGCCGTTGGTGAACACGGTCGCGTAGTACGAGCTCGCGATCGGGTTCGGCGTGACAGTGATGCCAGCCAGCCCAAGCGAGTTGATGACGATCGCGGCCGTCTTCTGGTTGGTGGGGCTATCCGGGAAGTCGAACGTGATGCCCGGGGCAGCCTCGCCGGAGTCCGTGATCAGCTTCTTGGCGAGCTCAGGATCGCCCGCATTCGGGACGGCCTGGCCGAAGAAGGTGTCCCAGAACCCGGTCGGGGCGTAGTCCTGACCGATGTTCGGCTTCACGAAGCCGTCCGCGTAGGTGCCGTAGAAGTCGCCGCCGACGTTGGCGAGGATCGCCTCGCGGTCGAGGGCAACCGCCATGGCCTGGCGGAGCTTGACGTTCTTGGTCTTCGTCACGTCGACGAAGTAGTACCGGCTGTACGGGTCGAAGCCGCTGATCGCGCGATCCGCAAACTCGGGAAGCGCGGTCTCGGAGTCCGAGAAGATCGAGCTGAGGTTCTCGGGCTGGACGGCGCCGTACTGGACGGCCGTCGCGTCATCACCAGCGCTGGCGATGAGGCGCTGATCGAGGATCTTGTCCTCGATGCCGAACTTGACAACCCACTTGTCGGGGTAGGCGCCGCGATAGTCGTCGCTCGTGGGATCCCACTTGTCGTTGCGGACAAGCGTCATCTCGCCACCGTTGCCGGTGGAGTAGCTCTCGACCATGTACGGGCCGTTCGACCACGGCAGGCTGTCCGGCTGGCCGTACTGCTCGCCGGTGTCGACGCCGGGGTGATCCGTCGGGTTCGGCACGGCGCCGAAGCCCAGGGTCGTCGTGTAGTTGAAGTCAGCGTGCGGGCCGTTCAGCTTGAAGGTGATGGTCTTGCCGTTGCAGCTGACCGCCTTGTCGAACAGGTCCTGACCGGTCTTGTTGTACGGCCCGTAGTAGGCCGACAGGAACGCCGAGTTCGGGTCGGCGGTATCCGTGACCGGGTTGGCAGGGATGTCGAGGTACGCGATCGCGTACGTCGGGCCCTGGTTGATGACGTCGTTCGCGAAGGTTCGCGACACGCCGTACTTCAGGTCCTCGCAGGTGACCTCGCTGCCGTCCTGCCAGGTGAGCCCGTCCTTCAGGGTGAAGGACCACTCGGTCGCGTCGGGGTTGGCCGTACCGGTGTCGGTGGCCATGTCCGGGACGATCGAGGTGCCCTTGACCGGATCCGGATCGTACTTGTAGGCGGTCAGCGACCGGTAGATCGTCGCGCCAAAGAACGCGAGGTCCTCACCGGTGTACGCCCGCTGCGGGTCGATCTGGTTCCATTCCTGCGACGTGCTCGGCTGGAGCAGGTACAGGGTGCCGCCCTTCTTGGCGCCCGCCGCGGCGGACTCCGGCGCGGTCGTGCCCGCTGTGCCGGTGTTGCCCGGAGCGACCGAGGGGCTCCCGGTACCGCAAGCCGCGATCAGCATCCCGACGACGCCGAGTGCGGATGCCCGGTACACCCATGACTGGGGTCTGTGCATCGTGTTCCTCCAACGGGCCCCGGGACACTCCCGGAGCAAGCGATTGCCGATCATACAGATCGGCGCCTATGGGTGCGAGCCGGCGGCCTTCTGGCCCGCCGTCCCGTCAGGTGCTGAGGGTGAGCCTCAGCGCACGGCCTTCGGGTCGAGCGCGTCCCGGACCGCGTCGCCGAAGAGGTTGAACGCCACAACGAGAACGACCAGGATCGTCCCGGGGATGAAGAGCAACGTGGGAACCTGCTTGAAGTAGTTGACGGAGTTGGCGAGCATCGCGCCGAACGTGACCTCGGGGGGCAGCGTGCCGACGCCGAGGAACGAAAGGGCGGCCTCGAGGCCGATGTACGCCGGCAGGGTGAGCGTGGCGTACACGAGGATCGGCGCCCACAGGTTCGGCAGGATCTCGCCGAACAGGATGCGCGGCCGGCCGGCGCCCATGGCCACCGACGCCTCGACGAACTCGCGCTCGCGGAGGCTGAGCACCTGGCCGCGCACGATGCGGGCAAGGTAGGGCCAGCCGAAGAAGCTCATCACGAGGATCAGGTAGAGGATCCGCGACGCATTGCCCTCCGGCACGCCGAGATCCGTGAGGCGCTGGGTCAGCACGCCCGACAGGGCGAGGATGATCAGCAGGAACGGGAAGGCGAGGATCAGGTCCATCAGCCGCCCGATCGCCGAGTCGACGATGCCGCCGGTGTAGCCGGCGATGATGCCGACGACGGTGCCGATCACGACCGTGACGAAGGTGGCGCTCGTCGCGATCGTCAGGGAGATGCGAAGGCCGAACAGGATCTGGGCGAAGATGTCGCGCCCGGTCCCCCACTCCACCCCGAAGATGTGGTCCCAGCCGATCCCGCCGCTGTCGCCCTTCGGCTTGCCGCCAAGGCCGCTGATCAGCTCCTTGTGCAGCGCGATCGGGTCGATGCCGAGCTGCTTCGCGATCAGCGGCATGATGAACGCGACGGCATACAGGAACACGAGGAGGCCCAGGCACACCATCGCGACCTTGTCGCGGCGGAGGCGCGCCCAGACGATCTGCCGGAGGCTACGACCGACCATGCGACCGCAGCATAGCCATCAAGCCCTTCGTGTCAAACACGTCTGCCGCACGGCGACGGCGGTATCCCGGCGTCTGCGTCACCGCTCGGTCAGGCTTCCGCAGTGAGGCGGTCGTAGGCCGCCGCGTCCAGGAGGCCGTCGACCTGTGCGCTGTCGCTGACGCGGACCTTGATCATCCAACCGCCACCGAAGGGATCGCTGTTGACGAGCTCCGGGTTGCCCGCCAGCTCCGGGTTGACCTCAACGACCTCGCCCGACACCGGCGCGTACAGGTCGCTGACGGCCTTGACGGACTCGACCACGCCGAAGGTCGCGAACTGCTCGACCACCTTGCCGGACGCCGGCAGGTCGACGAAGACCACGTCACCGAGCTGGTTGGCGGCAAAGTCCGTGACGCCGATCGTGGCGACGTCGCCGTCGACCTTCACCCACTCGTGATCCTTCGTGTAGCGCAGGTTCGCAGGGGCCATTCCCATCTCCTCGTCGGGCAACTGGAAGGGGGCGCTTCGGAGCTATCGGCCCCGCTTGTAGAAGGGCAGCGGCACGACCTCCGCGGAGACCGGCTGCTCGCGAACCTCGACGGCGAGTAGCGTACCCGGCGCCGCGTCGCTCGGCGCGACGTACGCCATCGCGATGGGCTTGCCGAGCGTCGGCGAGTGGGTGCCGCTCGTGACCTCGCCGGTGCGACGATCGTCGGCGAGCACCGGATAGCCGTGGCGGGCGATCCCCCGGCCCGTGATCACCAGGCCGACGAGCAGCTTGTCGGGTGTCTCCTTCGACGCTGCCTGGAGGGCCTCGCGGCCGACGAAGTCGCCCGGCTTCTCGAGCTTCACGACTCGCCCGAGGTTCGCCTCGTAGGGGTTCACGTCACGGCCGAGCTCGTTGCCGTACAGCGGCATCCCGGCCTCGAGCCGCAGCGTGTCGCGGGCCCCGAGCCCGCAGGCGATGACGTCGGCGGCCTTGCCGGCTTCCGCGAGCGCGTTCCAGACGTCGGGGCCGCGGTCCCAGTCGACGAACACCTCGAAGCCGTCCTCGCCCGTGTAGCCGGTCCGCGCGACGAGGGCCGGGATCCCTGCCACCGAGCCCTCGGCGATCGCGTAGTACTTCAGCGCGCCGAGGTCCACGTCCGTGAGCGGGGCGAGGATCTCGGCCGAGCGCGGGCCCTGGATCGCGACGAGCGAGGTCACGAGCGAGCGATCGTCGAGGACCGCGCGCCAGTCGCCGAGCCGCCTCCCCAGCTCCTCCGAGACGATGACGGCGTTGCCGGCGTTCGCCACGACGAGGAATCGGTCCTGCGCGAGCCGATAGACGATCAGGTCGTCGATGATGCCGCCATCCGGCGCGCAGATCATCGAGTACTGTGCGCGCCCGATCGCCAGGGTCCGGGGGTCCGTGATGAGCGCCGCGGCGAGGGCGTCGCCGGCCTCATCGCCTTCGACGAACAGCTCGCCCATGTGCGACAGGTCGAACAGCCCGGCGCGCTCGCGAACCGCCCGGTGCTCGTCCAGGATGCCGGTGTACTGGACCGGCATCAGCCAGCCGCCGAAGTCGATGAGCCGGGCGCCGAGGGCGCGATGGACCGCGAGCAGTGCGGTCTCGTGCAGCTGGTCCGGTGACGGTGCCTCGGTGTCGCTCACGACGCGGCGCCCGCGAGGCCCGGGCCGACCTCGGCGAGCCGGTCGGCGGCGGTGGCGACGAGCTCGCGCTCCGTGGCGAAGCTCAACAGCGCACCGGCCTCCTCGAACGCGATCCATCGCACCCGCTCGAACTCGTGATCGTGCCGCGCGAGGTCGCCACCCGTGGGTTGCATGAGGAAATAGTGGACGGTCTTGTGGATCCGGGTGCCGTCCTGCACGAACGCGTACTCGATCGAGGGCAGCGGCGCGACGATGCGGACCTCGAGGCCCGTCTCCTCGCCGACCTCGCGCAGCGCGGTCTCCTCGATCGTCTCGCCGGGATCCGGGGTGCCCTTCGGCAGCGTCCAGGTCACCGCGTCACGACCGCGCCGGCGCATGCCGACGACGAGCGAAGGTCGGGAGTCCTGTGCGCTGACGACGACCCCGCCGGCTGAAGTCGCGAGCGCGTTCCTCAGGCGCGCCACGGCGCCGCGTGGGCGCTCCGGTGGCGCGGAACGGCGGGCGACCCCCACGTCAGCGAGAACGCCGGGCGAAGGTGCCCGCTCGAGAAGCGGATCGGCCGCGTCGCGGCGATGGAGCGAGGGTCGCGCCGAATGTGCGCGAGCGGGCTTGGCTGGTCGTGCTGGAGCACGGTGAGGCGCGTCGGCGCGGGGCTGAAGGCGCGGCCGCTGGCCAGCCCGAGGCGGCGTTGCCGGCTGCCGCTCGACGCTCGCGGGAACCGGGCCGCAGGGCGGGCCGCGTACCGGGCCGTGATGCTGTGCTCCATCGGCGTCATGGTAACGCCTCAGCTCGCCGCCGCAAGGATGCCGCGCATGGATTCCGCAGCCTCCGGCGCCAGCGAGCCACGCGCTTCTGCAAGGGCGATCTCCCGTTCGGCGGCGGCGGCATACAACGGCAATGCGCCGGGCGCCAGGCGGCGCATCGCGTCGAGATGGCGTTGCAGCGTGCCAACGTCCCCGCGGGTCATCGGACCGGTGAGCGCGGCGCGGATCCCGAGGGCTCGCGCGTTGCCCAGCGTCTGCTCGATCAGGCCGCCGTACACCGCGAGCGCGCCCTGCTCGTCCATGCCCGCCGCGTGCCCCAGCTCGGCGATGGCGTCGAGCAGCGCAACGAAGCCGCCCGCGGCCAGGACGGCGGCCGCGTGATACGCCGCCTTGCTGCCCGGCGCGAGCCGGACCGCGGTGGCGCCCAGTGCCTCGGCCATGTCGGCGAGGTGCACCACGAGCTGGTCATCGCCTTCGACCGCAACCGTCGCGCCGTGGAACGCGGCGATGGCCCGCTCGGTGTCGGCAAAGGCGATCAGCGGATGGAACGTGCCAAGCTGCGTGCCTGCCGCCCGCGCCGGCTCCAGGACCTCGACGCCGAGCGCGCCGGACGTGTGGACGAGCGCCTGGCCGCCGTACAGGCGCAGCTGGCCGGCGAGCTGGCCGATCGCGTCGTCGGGCACGGCCAGGAACACGAGCTCCGCTTCGTCGAGCAGGGCGGCAGCCTCGGCGAACGCTCGGGCGCCGGGCACGAGGCTCCGGAAGCGCTCGCGACGTGCCGCGTCGCGTGATGCCACGGCGACCACGGGCCACTCCGCCCGGTGCAGGGCGGCGCCCAGGGCCGTTCCGACGGCACCGGCGCCGATGATCCCGATGAGCGGCGGCTCGTCCGGCCCGGAACGTCGGTGCGGATGGGCATGCGGCGGCTCGTCGCCCGCCGCGTCATCGGCCGGGTGATCGTGCGAGTCGGCGTACCCTTCCACGTGTCGAGTCTACGCAGCGCCGAGGTTCGCCCGCGTGCCACGTCCTGATCCCTTCGGCGCCCGCGCCGCGCTCGGCGCCGGCCTCCCCGACTACTGGCGGCTCGACGCGCTGCGCGACCGCATCGACCTCGCGACCGCCCCGGTCACGGTCAAGGTGCTGCTCGAGAACGTGCTCCGCCACGCGGGCGGCGGCATCGTCGACCCGGCGGACGTCGAGACCCTTGCGTCATGGCGGCCCGGCTCGTCGACCGAGGCCGAGGTGCCGTTCATGCCCTCGCGCGTGCTGCTCCAGGACTTCACGGGCGTGCCCGCGATCGTCGACCTCGCGGCGATGCGCGATGCCATGGCGGAGCTCGGCGGCGACCCGGCGCTCGTGAACCCGCTCGTCCCCGCGGACCTGGTCATCGACCACTCCGTCCAGGTCGACCAGTTCGGCACGCCGGCGGCGTTCGCGTTCAACGTCGCCCGCGAGTACGAGCGCAACGGCGAGCGCTACCAGCTGCTGCGCTGGGCGCAGACCGCGTTCCGCGACCTGCGCGTCGTCCCGCCGGGCACCGGCATCGTCCACCAGGTCAACCTCGAGTACCTCGCGAGCGTCGTCACGGACCGTGACGACATCGCCTTCCCGGACACGGTGGTCGGGACGGATTCGCACACCACCATGATCAACGGGCTCGGGGTGCTCGGCTGGGGCGTCGGGGGCATCGAGGCGGAGGCCGCGCTCCTCGGCCAGCCGATCTACATGCCCATGCCGCGCGTCGTCGGCGTCCGCCTGACCGGCGAGCTGCCGCGCGGCTCCACGGCGACGGACCTGGTGCTCGTCGTGACCCAGATGCTCCGGGGCTTCGGCGTCGTCGGCGCGTTCGTGGAGTTCGCGGGCGACGGGCTCGCGAGCCTGGGCCTCGCCGACCGAGCCACCATCGCGAACATGTCGCCCGAGTTCGGCGCGACCTCGACCCTGTTCCCGATCGACGACGAGACCGTGGCCTACCTGCGCCTGACCGGGCGCTCGGCGGAGCGCGTCGCGCTGGTCGAGGCGTATGCCCGCGCGCAGGGCCTGTGGCGCCTGCCCGGCGTCACGCCGGCGTTCGACGACCTGCTGACCCTCGACCTCGCGTCGGTCGAGCCGTCCGTGGCGGGGCCGCGCCGGCCGCAGGACCGGGTGCCGCTCAGCGCGCTCCGCGAGAGCTTCCGAACCGCCTATCCGGACGGCCTGAGCGCAGTGCCGGAATCGGTCCTCGAGACGGTCAGGCCGGATGGCGGGATCGTCGAGGAGTCCTCGGCCGAATCGTTCCCGTCGAGCGATCCCCCATCGTTTGCGACGGCGACCGCCACCCTCGAGCCGACCACGCCCGAGGCTTCCCCCGACGCGGCGCCGGCACGGAGCTATCCCGGGCACCGGGTCGAGGTCGACGGCGAGCAGGCGACGATCCGGACCGGCTCCGTGGCGATCGCCGCGATCACCTCGTGCACGAACACCTCGAACCCGACGGTGATGGTCGGCGCGGGCCTGCTTGCGCGAAACGCGGTCCGGCGCGGCCTCCGGGTCGGCCCGACCGTGAAGACCTCCCTCGCCCCGGGCTCCAAGGCCGTGACGGGGTACCTCGAGAACGCGGGCCTGATGGAGCCGCTCGAGCAGCTCGGTTTCGCGCTCGCCGGCTACGGCTGCACCACCTGCATCGGCAACTCCGGGCCGCTCGACGAGCCGGTGGCGAAGGCGATCGAGGACAACCACCTCGTCACCGCGGCCGTCCTGTCCGGCAACCGCAACTTCGAGGGCCGGATCCATCCCCTCGCGCGGGCAAGCTACCTCGCGTCGCCGCCGCTCGTGGTCGCGTTCGCGCTGGCGGGCCGGGTCGACATCGACCTGTCGACCGAGCCGCTCGGCACCGGCGACGACGGC